>CAZKAS010000065.1:0-8699 GCA_964550875.1 uncultured Muribaculaceae bacterium
TTCGCGTGTACGCACGCTCACAAAATAACGCGCGCGAGGCTGCACAATTCAAGATTATGTCGGGTTGACTGTCACATCCCCCATCTATGTATTTCAGGATTGTATCGAGCCAGGTCATCTCATCTTTAAGAACGAGTATTTGAACATCTGGGTCGTTGAATTGAAGATGTACCAGTTGACAACTCCCTTCTCATTTCTGTTGGCCCATTTTTAGCCTGATCATAGTTCAGGCCAAAATATGCAGCTTTTCCGAAATCGGATTCTGGAACTGCCATACTGAAATCAAAATCCTCTGGGTGGATTTCGCAACTACTTCCGTGGAATATCGGAACTGCAGTGCTATTTTGGTCGAAATACTTTTTCAGTCTTTTTGACATACTGTAGTGAAGTAATCAATTATTACATATAGATATATTGTTTATTATGAAACAATAGATTATGTTCTTCAAATAAGTTAGTGTTCCTTTCAACAACATTCCTACAATCTGAGTTCCCGTATGTTCTATGTGAACCTCTGGTTTATCCTCCAAAGCATAGTTGGATTATATATCCAACTTACACTACCATCAAATGATGTCACGGATGGATGATGCAGGGCCCATTGTTTCTGGGGGAGAATCCCTTATAACGGACTATCGTCGTGAAATGGTGAAGAAGATCCTCTTCATCGGGGTGTGTCTGGCCCTCTTGGTGGCGGTCATCGGATACACCTGCACCATAACTCGCGGAGTGTCCGCCATGGATTCCTACCGTTATATCATCGGACACATCATGGGGGAGAGCTTCCCACTCAGATCGGAGGAATGGTGGAACGACTTCTTCATCTGGAATTCCATTCTTCCGAGGATATGCATGTCGATCATCGCCGGAGCATCCCTTTCCATCGCCGGTGCGATGATGCAGAGTATCGTGGCCAATCCTCTGGCCGATCCATACACCACGGGGATATCCTCCGGAGCGTGCTTCGGTGCTGTGGCCGCGATCATCGCCGGAGCCACATTCACCAGCATCACCGGGGAGTACGGCATTGTGGCTAATGCATTTCTGGGTGCGTTGGTGCCCGCATTCGGTGTGATCCTTGTGTCCCGTTTCATCAGATCGTCACCGGTCACGATGATCCTCATCGGTACCGCGTTCTCGTACATCTTCAACGCATTGACCACACTCATGATGATCACTGCCGATGAGGATGACCTTCAGTCGGCGTTCCTATGGCAGATCGGTTCCATGAACGGGGCTGTTTGGGAGGACCTACCGATCATGTTCATCATATGTCTGGTGGGTTCGGTGTTCGTCCTGATATCCTCACAGAAGCTCAATCTCATGATGATGGGGGAGGACAGTGCGAAATGTCTGGGGATGAACGTCTCCCAGTTCAGGATAATGTGCCTTCTGGTCCTCGCCCTGATGACCGCCTCAGTGATATCGTACACAGGTATCATCGGGTTCGTGGGCCTGATCATACCCCATGTGATCAGGATGTTGTTGGGATCGGACAACAGATTCGTCCTCACGGGTTCTCTGGTCCTTGGGCCATTGGTGCTCCTGACCGCCGATCTGATATCGAGGATCATATCCACCTTGGGGGAGGTTCCCGTGGGTGTGATAATGTCGTTCGTGGGGGGTATCGTGTTCCTCCTGCTGATCATCACTGGGAGGAAAGGGTATGGTGATGCCTATTGAACGATGATGAGTTCGTACGCGGGTACCGTTCTGCCAACAGGAGGAGGGTGCTCTTCGCATCCATATGTGGTATCCTGGGTGCGGTCGTGTTCTTCATCTCCATCGGGATAGGGCAGTACGACATGCCCTTCATGGACTCCTTCGTCCATCTTGTGGACCACCTGATGAATGGTTCCGACGGGACGATGGAGGACAACATCGTTTGGAACTACAGGTTGCCCAGACTTTTGATGGCATTCTTCGGAGGGATGAGTCTGGCGGTGTGCGGTGCGGTGATGCAGAGCATCCTGAGGAATCCATTGGCGGAGCCATACACTCTGGGGATATCGTCGGGCGCATCCTTCGGAGCAACGTTGGCTATCATCGCGGACCTCTCAATCGTCCCAGCTCTGGAGACGGATGTGGCGGTGATCTGCAACGCATTCCTGTTCTCCCTGATCCCGTTGGCGGTTATCCTGACAATCTCGAGGTTCAAGAAGATCACAGCTACCAGCATGATCCTCGTGGGTATCGCCATGATGTATGTCTTCGGTTCCACGACCACACTGATGATGGTGTTGGCGGATCCACAGGATCTGGCGGACATCTATGCGTGGGGTGTGGGTACCCTCGGGAAATCGTCATGGACAAGCGTGGCCGTGGCGGTTCCAGTGTCCATCGTGGTGGCGGTATCCATGTCAATCCTATCGAAGAGGATCAACATCCTCGGTGCGGGGGATTCCTTCAGTCAGACTGTGGGCATGGAACCTCAGAGGTTCAGGTTGCTGTGCTTCCTCATAGTCGCATTGGGGACATGCACGATCGTGTGCTTCACGGGGACGATTGGGTTCGTGGGATTGGTGGCCCCGCACATAGTTAGGTTGTTCATCGGTTCCAACAGTCGGTATCTTCTACCGGCATCCGCTATGTTCGGAGGTGTGCTCCTGATGGTCTTGGATGTGATATCGAAGGTCGTCAGTTGGAACGGGCTTCCCGTCGGTGTCATCTGTGCCCTTGTAGGCGGACCGATATTCATAATGGTCCTGGTGAAGCAGAGGAAATCAACATGGTGATGTCATTTCGGACCGAGTTGCATCCATGTTTGTAACCCATTGATATAATGGGTTGGATATATCATCCAATATGGATAAGCGTATTTTGGCTGTTGTTGCGGCCATCATCGTCGTTGTGGCCGGTATCGGAGCATACCTTGTCACGTCTGGAGGTTCTGAGGAGTCCGAGAATGTGGACATCCAGGCCAGTCTCTCCATCTGCGGGAACGCGAACGGGGATCACAAGATCGACGGTGATGATGTCGCCATCATCAAGGACATCGTGGACAAGAAACTGAATGCAGAGGACCATCCTCTGGCGGATGCCAATCATGACGGTGAGGTCGATGAGAAGGATGTGGATTTCGTCCAGTCCATGATCAAGAAGACCAACACACATCTCTATGTATATGATGACAAGGGCCAGTTCGTGAAGGTGAACTATCCTGTCACCAAGTCCGTGGTCGTCGGGACGAACGCCCTCACAACTGCCATCCTTGTCGGAATGGATGATTTCATTCTGGGATATTCGAGCACAAGCTATCCTGAGATCCATAAGCCCGTCATCCAGAACTCCAAGAAGCTCGGAGGCACGATTCTCGACATGAACACAGACGAGGCCATATCCAATTTCATGAAACTGGATGCCGATTGCGGCGGTCTTGATGTGGTCATCGCCCTGCCCACCTGTCTGAGGACATCCGCTTCCCTCATCGAGAAGGCGGAGATTCCCATAGTCAGACTCGATACCAGGTTCGGATGGGATTCCATCAGCGGTGCCCTCACAATGGGGTACATGTGCGGAGTGGAGACCGAGAAGCGTTCGCAGGAATTCGCCGAGATGACATTCTCATATCTCACCGAGATCGAGAAGAAACTCGGTGATGTGGCGACCAAGAAGACCTATCTTGCTGTCGCGGCGGGAAGCAACATCGGACAATTGGATTCCGCATACAACAAGGTATGTGATTATGCCGGAGGTTCCCCCGTGGCAAAACTGCCCGGAACCACTGCAGAATCCATCGAAATCGGTTCCGAGGGTTACAAGAACTATCATCCTGACAACATCATTAGTTTCAGGACCTTGGACTATTCCATCAATTTCGTTCATGCAGTCTCGGGGAAGGTAACGACCCCCGAATCCGAGTGGAAGTCCTACCAGAAGTACTGGGAAGATATGGACTGCTACAAGGATCTGTATTATGTGAACCTGGCAATGCCAGTCATCGCACAGATCGCCTATGTTGCCGAAATATTCTACCCTGACATCTTCGGGGAGGGATACGGTGACAAGGTCCACCAGGATGTTGTGGACAACTTCATGGAGTATCTCGGAGAGGACTTCGACGTATCTAAGGACATGACCACCGTCTTCGGATACGACGACATCTTCAACTGATGATTATGTCAAACGATCCCGCCTTCGGGCGGGACCCCTTTTAACGATCACATGAAGATTAGAATTAACGACATGGACTTCAGCTACGGGGATTTCCCAATCCTGAAGGACATCAATCTAGATCTGGAAGGTCCGCAGCTGGTCTCCATTGTCGGACCGAACGGAGTGGGGAAGTCCACCTTGGTGGGCTGTATCTGCGGCCTCCTGCAACTGAACAGGGGCGGCATAGAAGTCAACGGTGTGCCCCTGTCCGATTATAAGAACAGGGACTTGGCGAAGATCATCGGTTATGTCCCCTGTTCCGCAAAGGATGCCTTCCCGTTATCGGTGACGGACACTGTTCTCATGGGAAAGGGTCCATACAACGGTTGGAAGACCACCGACCGGGACCTGAAAGAGGTCTATGATGTGCTAAGGCTACTGGGTATAGAGTTCCTGGCCATGCGCAACTTCAACGAGATCTCGGCGGGACAGCATCAGAAGGTCATGTTGGCCAGGGGCATCATACAGAACACAGAGGTCCTGATATTGGACGAACCCACCGCCAATCTAGACATCAAACATCAGTTGGAGGTCACGAGGATACTGTCCGAACTGGTGACCAAGAAGGGGATGATGATAATCATGATCAGTCATGATCTGAACATCGCCTCCAGGTATTCGGACAATATCATAATGCTCCATGGCGGAACGGTCTTCGCCGTGGGCAGGCCGGAGGATGTCATCAACTCCGATAACCTTAGAACAGTGTATGGGGTGGAATCGGAGATGACCGTGGTGGATGGGAGGCCGTATGTGATCCTGAAGGATCCCGGATTCGTCCCAGACCACCATGAGGGTACCGTTTCCTCAGAAACCTCTTGAACGCAGGGGTTTGACCCCCGGCCCTCATCTGTCGTTCACCTCCTCCAAGCGCTCCTCGGTCTCGAGGAACGCATCCTTCAGTTTATCCAACATCTCTTTGTCCGCATCCCAGAGGCCGCGTTCGATGACCTCCAGGAGGTTCTGTATGATCTCCATCAGGGAGTATGGGTTCTCATCGGACATCCACTGTCTGTTCCCCTCGTCGAGGATGTACTTCTCCGCGAACTCATCGTACATCCAATCCTCCATGGAGTCCGATGTTGCGCTCCATCCGAGCATATACTCACTCAGCCTAGCCAATCCGGTCACGCTGTGGAATCCGTGTTTCCTCATCCCCTCGATGTACCTGTCGTTGAGGACCTTGGATCTCATCACATGGGCGCATTCCTCGGTGGCGGTCCTGACCTTCGGTCTCACCGGATCGGCACCATCCCCCACATAGAGCTTGATCCGTTTGCCGGTGTTGGCCTCCGCCAATGCCGACATCCCGCCCAGGTATGCGTACACATCGTCGCCGGTGAACACGTCCATCTGCCTATCGGGCATGTTCTTGACCCCTACATCCACATTGGAGAACCTTCTGACGAACAGTTCGGGGACGTCCACCGCGGTTCCGTCATCCCTGAAACCGCATCCGCCCCATGTGAGGTACATCTGCCCCAGATCCTTCACCGTCTCCCAGTCATGGTTCTCGATGGCATGGTTCACACCTCCGCCGTATGAGCCGTACCTCCCGCCGAACACGCGTATCAGGGCATTGTCCCTGACGGTCCTCTCGTCCAACCCCGCCTCAATCCCATCGGTGATCTCCCTGCGGAGGTCCGCGGCTATGGCGTTCTCCTCGTCGGTCTCATCCAGGTCCGCCACGAGCCTAACGGCTCTGTTGATCAGGGATATGAGGTTGGGGAAGGAGTCCCTGAACAGTCCGGTGATCCTGACGTTCACATCTATGCGGGGACGTCCGAGTTCCTCCAGGGGGATCACCTCCAGGTCGGTGACGTGGCCGTTGGGTGCCCATAACGGTTTGACCCCAAGGAGCCATAGGATGTAGCCTACGTCGTCGCCTCCGGTCTTCATGGTGTCCGTGGCCCAGATGATGAACCCGATGTTCCTCGGGTATGTGCCGTTGTCCTCCACGTACCTGTCCACCATGGCATCAGCCATTCTGACCCCATTGGTCCATGCGGATGGGGTGGGGACCGTGTCCGGATCCAGGCCGTACATGTTGCGTCCCGTGGGGAGGGCCTGGACGCTTCCTCTGGAGATGGCTCCCGGTGGGCCTGGCACCACGAACCTGCCGTCCAATGCGGCCATGAGGTTGTCCATCTCGTCACCCATGCGCAGGATGTTCGGTACGAGTGATGTGCATGCGTACTCCAGGACATCGCGGACATCACCGTCCTCCATTCCGAGTACGGACATCATGGCCTCGGGGATGTATGCGGGGTCATACCCGTGGTCGGAGAGGATGGAGACCATGGCCCTTCCCCGGGAATCCACGTCGTGGTTGTCGTCGGATCCCGTCATGGATGATACGGAGTCCCTGAGAGAACCGTGTCCCTCGCAGGCGATGATCAGTGCGGAGCACACCATGTCGATGACGCCCTCCCTGTCGGGGACCTCTCCGAAGATGTGGAGTCCGTCGGGGATGAAGGTGTCCTTGATCTCCTCCAGATGGTCCTCGATGCGCGGGACCTCGTCCTCCAGGTGCTCCATGTCCAGGGACATCTCCTCCGGGAGGGTGGTGCGTTCCAACACCTCCTTTATCTTCTCCAGTGATTCCGATTGGTCCTTGCCGGGGGTGGTGGAGTCCATGTCGAGGAACCTCCTGACCATCCCCTCCAGTTCCTTCAGGTCACCGTAGAGTTCGGACCTGACCATCACCGGTGCGCAATGGTCGATGAGGACGGCGTTGGCACGCCTCTTGGCCTGTATCCCCTCACCCGGATTGTCCACGATGTAAGGGTTGATGTTTGGAAGACCGTCCATGACGATGTCTGGGTAGCAGTGTTGGGACATGCCTGTGCTGCGTCCGGGGAGCCATTCCAGGGACCCGTGGGTGCCCATGTGGATGACGGCATCGGCCTTGAACACGTGTTCGATCCAACGGTAGTATGCGAGGAACTGGTGGTTCGGAGGGAGTATGGGGTCGTGGTAGAGGCGTTCAGCATGGTCCTCCCACGCCCTTGCGGGCTGGATACCGATGAGTATGTTGCCTTTGACGATCCCGGGGATGAGGATCCTGTTCCTATCGGTGCACACCTCTCCGGGAGGTTCTCCCCATCTGTCGGTCATGTCGTCCCTGTTGAATCCGGGGATGGCATCGAGGTATCCTTTGTACTCATCCGTGTCCATGGTGCCTATGACCTTGGATGCGATGGTCTCGGAGGATGTCCCCGAGATGTCGTTGGTGACACCTGCCAGGAGCTCGTCCAGGAGGGCCCTTCCGTTCTCGGGGACATCACCGACATCGTATCCCTCGGATTCCATCCTCCTCAGGATGCGGACGATGCTCTCGCCGGTGTCCAGGCCGGATGCTCCCGCGAGGCGGCCGTTGTCGCTCCTCTTCTGGTAGACGAGGAGTGCGATTCTCCTCTCTTTGGGGGACTTCCTGCGGAGCCTGCACCAGTACGAGGCCATCTTCGTAATGCGGGCGACCCTGTCCGGGAGGGGGACGGAGGTTCCACCCCTTCCCTTCTGTGATTCGGTGCGTCCCGCAGGGACGCCGATGATCTGTCCGTCGATCTCCGGCCATGCAACATAGCTTGTGACACCCTTCCCCTTGATCCCGGCGGTCATGTCCGGGCGGTCGGAGTAGTTGGAGCCTGCGATCATGGCCTGGATGAGCGGTACGTCGGTGAGTTGTTTGAGGAACGTGTCGTCGGGGTCAGATTGGACGCCGGAGTCTTCCTTGGCGTTCACAACCAATGAGAACGGCGAAACCACCACGATACAGTCCACACGGCTGTGGTCGCCGTCCATGAAGTACCTCCTGAAGGTCTCGGCGGAGTTGTAACGACCCTCACCCTTCCTGGATTTCCCTGGGAAGAACACGGGGAGCGTCTGGAGCCCTTCGGATTCCATGTCGGTGACTAGGGCATCTATCACGCCCGTGTCCCGGTTCTCCATGGTGTTGGTGCGGAAGAGTATCCCGACCGTCGGTACGGATGGGTCCAAAGAGGGGAGGTATCCGTCGGGGTCGTCGAGGATGCCCCTGTCCGGGCGGTAGATCCCGTCCACCGGGCCCTCTATCGGTAGGATCACCTCCTCGCAGGTCCTGTTGAGGATGTTCGTGATGTGCTTCAGGACCTCGATCTCATTCTCCAAGGTGACTATCCTCAGCAGGGCGTTGAACTCCGTCGCATCCGAGGGTGGACCGTGATGGTATCCGGTGAAGAGGTCGTTGATCTCCGGGTTGGGGGAGTGGATGAACGTGTCCGTCCCCGTTCTGACGACATGCTTCAGGAGGTCGTCCAGTCTCGCGAAGCGTCTGGGGATGAGCAGGTTCCTGATCAGGAGGAGGTCGGTGTCCTCCAGGAGGCCGACCAGCCTGTGGAACTCCAAGGGGTCGTCGTCCACATCCGATGATAGGAAGCACGAGAGTTCGATGGGGATGTGGGTCCTGCGTTCCCATTCATCCCTTGCTTGGCGGACGAGGTCCAGGTCATCGTTGTTCAGGTGGATGTAGACGATCCTCACGGGGGAGCTCATGGAGGATGTAC
>CAZKAS010000066.1:0-8534 GCA_964550875.1 uncultured Muribaculaceae bacterium
TATTGTAGATAGTATTTTTGAATGCGTCCATGTCGAATTTATCACCACCATCTAATGTTGCAGTCGTAACAGTTGGCAAATTTGCTAAAATCTGCTGCCTTTCCGCTAATGCAAGTTCTTCCCATTCCTGATTTTTCTTTAAATTATCTTTGAAATATTTATAAATAAAATAATTCCTATTATATCTCGATTTTTCAGCTTTATACGAAAATACATCTTCACATTTTACGTATTTAACAGAAACGAGATAGCCATTATCCTTCGCAAATGCCTTCGCATAATACTGGTTGAAATAAATTATTCTACCTTCCATTAAATGTCTTATGCTCTTACCATCTTCAACATATTCAAAAAGATAATGAAAGGGTAAATATGTTAAATTTTGCAATCCGGAAGACCCTTTTTCGTTTCCCGGATTAGAATCGGAATAAACAGAAGAAAAAACTCTTTTATCCCTCTTTGCTTTTCTTAATTCTAAATATGTCGGCTTATATGATTTAATCAATTTTACATCTTTGGCTGTTGGTGACATCTTTATTATTGCAGTCGCTATATACACTTCCGGATTAATATCAGGATTTTTTTGGGTCAAATAATATTCATCACCGTTATCCGTTTCTGTTTGTGTAGAAAAGAATTGACACTCAACAATATTTTTAGTATCAACGGTTGCGACAAAATATGTCAATAAATTCGGAATACTTTTCGGATTATAAAAAACTTTCCCTAACGGAACCCACGAACGAGGATAATAAAATTGAACAACATTTTTATAATATTTTTTATCGGGTAAACTGACTGATTTATAAAACATTTTGTTGAAAATTTTTATACCCAAAATACAAAGTAAAATAATTATCACTGCAATAACAGCATATATTAATTTTTTATCTGCTTTTATTCCGATATCTGCTTTGATATCCTTATCAACAAGATTTTGTTCTTCCGATTTTAATTCAGTCATAACACCCTCTTTAGTCTTATAATAACAAATTTGTAACAAATTAGCAAAAAGAATTTATTCTGTTCAATAATTGACAATTTAAAAAAATAATGTAAAAATTAGAACAAAATTTATAGGAGAAACAAATGAAAAAAATATTTTCAATAATGAGTTTATTAACGGTAATGGCATTGCCGTCTGTAGCAGCAGAAAAATATGGTGTTGTTAATGTGGATTATGTTATGAGTAAGTATCCTGCGGCACTTCAAGCAAATGACGACATCAGAAAACAAGAAACAGAAGTTCAAAAATTTCTTCTCGATGCAAGAAAAGACTTGGAGAAAACACCTGAATCACAAAGGAAAGCAAAAGAAGAAAAATATAATAAAGAATTACAAACTAAAGCTATGGCTTTAAGACAACAAGAAGAAAAAAAAGGACAAGAACTTTTCAAGAAATTTGATGCAGCAGTAAAAGCAGTTGCAAGAGAAGGTGGATATTCACTTATCGTTCCTTCTGCACTTTATGGCGCAAGCGATATATCAGACTTGGTTATAAAAAAATTAAATTCAAAATAATTAGTTTTTTATTATTAATAAATATTCTTTCTAAAAACCCTAAAACAGACATTTATTTATCTTGTTTTAGGGTTTTTATTATTATTTGAAGTAAACTTTAAAAACACAATGTTTTTATGACTTTGTATTTGCTACTTTCTTCATACCTCTAAGAATTCCGTCGACATAACCGTCTTCTTTTCCGAACCAAACTTTGTCTTGAGTCAATCTGTCCATTACTGATTCACCGGGGTGGAGTAAGTCACAAGCGAGCATTATTTTTGCTTGTTCGGATTCTGACATTTTAGTAAAATCTTTCATATATCCTGTTGCATCGGCAGATTCAAGTTGAGAATATAATTCATTTGCTTTTTGAGCAATATCTGTCGGAATATCTTCAACGGACTGCCAGCCGAGAGTTTGCGTTGCTTCACTTGCGGTGGAATCAAAAAGAACATTTCTAAGTTTTGTTTCTGATTTACCGGAGTAATCGTCTTGTATATCGCTCATTAATGTTTCACCGTACTTATTTTCAAATACGTCCATAATTTTAACGATATCAGCAGTTGAATAACCTGATTCCATTAATATTCTTGAAACTGTTTTTTCATCTGTTCCCATACCTGCCATTGCAGTTCTCAATTCTTGAGCTGCTGCCAAGGCTTCATTATCTCCGATAGTTGCTCTTTCTTCTGCTATCGTTGTATTTGACGCTTTAGTTCCGGATGTTGCCGCTGTAGAACCAGAAGATTTAGTTCCGGAAGTTGCCGCCGTTGAACCGGAAGATTTAGTTCCGGAAGTTGCCGCCGTTGAACCCGAAGCTTGAGTTTTTTCTGTCTTGTCAACTTCTGATTTATCGCTATAACCTTTTACTCTGCCGTTTTCATCATATTCCAAAACAGGAAGTTTAAGATTATCACCGGGGTGTAAAGTATGGTTCTGCCAATCGAAACCGTTCATTTCTCCTATCATTTTATACACGGTTTCTTTGTCTGACTCTTTCAAGTCAGGATATGCATTTGTTACAATGCCCCAATATGAACCGTTAGGATATCTCTTTCCGCCTTGACCATCGTCTTGAACTTTTCCGCTTTTGTATGGTTCAACAGAAACTGTATATTCTCCGGTTTTTTCATCGTATTTAACACCTGAAGTTGTTGTGTTTATATTTTTATTTACTTTTGAAGAGTCATTTAAAATGTTATCAACATCGGAAACTAAAGTATCCAAAGCAACATCAAAAGACTTACCAATTTCATCATATAATTTATCAACATCTGCATTTGCTGCAGGTTGCGTATTTGTTATGTCTGTTTCATTTGATGATTCTTTAACATATTCTTGTGACAAATCATACAAAGCAGCAAAATCTGTTTCATCAATAATATTTTTGTCATTTGCAATAATGTCCGATTTATCTTCACCCATTGCGGCAAACGCTTGAAGTTCCGCTGCCGATAAATCACCATTGCTATCTGCATCTAATACTGCAAAAACTGCTTCAAGTTGTTCCGGACTGTAACCGCCCAATTCTGATTGTTTAAAGTTGTCAACATTTCCTTGAAAAATGCTGAGTTCAGTACCGTTCATAACGATAGTTCCGCCATTAACACCAAAATTATATGAGCCAATTTTCTTTAAAGCATCAATTTGTTGCTGATTTTTAATCGTTAACTTCATAAAATTGTCTGCCATAACATAGTCCTTATTCTCACTTACACATGCTATTCATCGTCATTAAACACATGTAACTTTAATTTATTTACTAATATTTTTAACCTATTGCAACAAAAGTTAACATTTAACAAAATTTTTCTTTTTCTTAAATAGAATTATATGGTTAAATATTTTAAAAGATATTATTGGACATTAAAATGGTTGATTTTTCAGTAATTATTCCTGCATTCAATGTAGAAAAATATATTGCTCAGACATTAAAAAGTTTATCATTACAAACTTTTAAGAATTTTGAAATAATATGCATTGATGATTGCAGCGATGACAACACTTATAAAATTATTGAAAAAATTGCCGAATTTGAGAAACGAATAAAGTTATTCAAAACCAATAATCATATTGGCCCCGGAGGTGCAAGAAATTTAGCATTAAAACAAGCGAAAGGAAAATATATTGCTTGTGTTGATGCAGATGATGTTGTAATGCCGGATTTTTTACAAAGCCCATATAAAAAACTGGAAGAAACAGATGTTTCTGCAGTTTGGATAAAAGCGTTAATTTATTGGGAAAGTGAAAAAAAAACGACAAGCATGTTTACATTTCCTAAATTAAGAGATGAAAAAGAGGGATTTTTGACACTGACTTCTGAGAATATTACAGATTATCCTGCATATTCTTGGAATAAAATATTTCGTAAAAGTTGTATCAATAAAAGTATAAAATGGACAGAGGACAAACTTTTTGAAGATGTTGAATTTTACTGGCGATTTTACACGCAAAATCCTAATATCTATGTCATAAATAAACCTTTGTATTTGTACAGACGTCACCAATCTTCAATTATGAGTAAAAGCATTGTTGACATTAATTATCACAAAAATTTATTCTTTGTAACTGAAAATATTTATAAATACTTAAAAGAAAATTTGTTATTTGAAAAATATAAAAAAGCATTTTTAAATTTTGTTATACAAAACATTAAAGAATTTGAAAGTTACGATAATTTGAAAAAAGAACTTGCAAGAACAGTACTAAAAACATTAAAAGAGATTAATTTCCCTCAAGATTATGAAGATTTAAAAATATAATTTTTAATGTTCATTTGCATTATCAATACATTTATAAGCCATTTCTTTGAACATTAATTGATTGAAGACATCTCCGTTTTGCCCGCAAATATCAGACATTACGTTATAAACAGAATCATTGTCTTTTATAATTTCAATGTATTTTTTATAATATTCAAAGGCTTTTTGAGGTTCTTTTTTCAAAAACAAATACGTATCCCCAAGTATTCTAATAATTTCGTAGCAATCAGGATAAAACAAAAGAAAAATTTTACCAAATTTAATAAGTTCTTCCGTCCGATGATTACTGTACAATTCAGAAAGAAACCCGGAAGCGCATTCATACACAACTGAATTAATCGGTAATTCGCAAACAGAAGGAAAACAAAAAAACAAATCGTTCATATAATCATATTCGTCAGAAAGATTAATTTTCTTCATGTAATCTTTAATCAATAAATTCATTGACATTTGAGCACGTATTAAATCGTCATGAGCAAGAAAAATATCATTTTTTGCATTATTTTGGTCTGCAAAATACAGGACATTTTCTTTTATCAAAGAAACACTTTTTTGAATACTTTCTTCAGATAAAGGTAGCTTATCGTTATTTGATGTATTATTAGCATTTTTTAAAGAAAGCAATATTTCTTTTTTATTTTCAACATAATCAGCAAATTTTTTGACTTTGTCAACGGAACTATTTCTTAAATTCATTTTATTTACGAGTTTTGAAGCAAGAATTATTACACTTATTTTATCCGAAGTTTCTTTATAAGCATCTAAAAAAGTATTAAAAAACAAAAGATCCAAAACTTTTTTATTTTTCTCATTTATTAAGTCTTGTTGAACATAATAATCATAGACATTCTCAACCATAAAAATTCTATCTTGTTCTTTTTCGGATTTTTTGTGAATAACTTCCCCTCTTAAAGAAACAGCTCTCATGTTATAGAAATGTAATTTTTTATCAAGAAAAAGAATTTCTTTACACCAGACAATATACTTCCACCAAAATGCATTATCCTCATAGAGTTTACCTTCAGGGAAAGTTATATTTTTATCTTTAATTATTGAAGCCTTATACAATTTATTCCAAGGAACAACAGCAGTGTTGAAAAGAATTTCTTCATCGACATTTTTTTTACCGAGTGAACTTATTTTGAAATAATTGTCTTCAAACCATTTAATGTAAGACAAATTATCGTCAGAAATGACGTTAACACCCCATATTACAAGATTTATATCCGAATTATTTTCCATCTCATTAACAGCAATTTCATAAGTTTCAGGCTCAATAAAATCATCGGAGTCAACAAATCCTATATATTTACCCACAGCAATGTTTAAGGCATTATTTCTTGCAACGGAAGGACCTTGATTACGTTGCGTTAAAACTTTTATATTCTTATAATTTTTTGCATATTCATTGCAAATGGAAAGACTGGAATCAGTCGAACCATCATCAACCAAAATTATTTCAATATCTTTTAACGACTGATTTATAAGGCTATCCAAACATTTTGCCAGATATTTTTCGGCATTATAAACAGGAACGATAACAGATACTATTGACATAAATTTCTCCAAATAACAAAATTTAGTTATATTTTATTATTTTTCAACAGTCTTTGTCAAAGTTATATTTTTTGTTAAAATATGCTAAAATCAAGAAAACTACTATAGGAGAAAATATGAATTTTTCTTTGGGCATTGCAATAGGATACTTTGAAAAAGATGATATTACAAATGCGAAACTTTTTCTTGATAAATTTTTCAACAACAATTGCACTGACAAAAATAACAAAAGCATAAAAAATTACACTACTTTAATAAAAAATTTGTTTTATAAAAAATTATCTCAATATATAAAAGAGAAAAATTATGAAAAAGCCGTACAGATACTGGAATGTTTTATACAATATTTATATAAAAAAGAATATGAAAACAGTAAATTTTGGGAGATAGCCGGAAATTGTTTCAGAAATTTTAAATCTCTTGATTGTGCAATTGATTGTTATTTAAAATCAACCGATTTTAAATCTTTCAATCCTGATGTTTTTAGACTAATCGGCGATATTTATTATTTTGACAAAAATGAAAAAGAAAAATCAATAGAATTTTACGAGAAATATACAGAATATGTTAAAGATAATCCTTATGTTTACAATATGTTAGGACACCTGTACGAATCATTATATAAATCAGAATTTCAGGAAAAGCAGGAAAAATATTTTGAAAAAGCACATAAACTTAATCCGGAAATAAAAGAATTTCTAAAAAATTTAACTCTGATAGAAGGTAAAAACAAAAGAACAGAAAAATTTATTAAATATTCTGAAGAAATTATAAACAACAATCCAACAGAAGATGATTATTATGATTACGCTTGCTGGGGACTTTACAATAAACTGTTTGATGTTTTTAATAAATATTTTTTCAGGCGATTTTTTAAAGAAAATGGAAAAACACAATATCCGAACGTTATGGAAAAACTGTGGAACGGAAAAGATGACTTAACAAACAAAATTCTTTTAGTCAGATATGAACAAGGATTTGGGGATACAATAATGTTTTCCAGATTTTTAGCGAAATTAAAAGGAAAGGCAAAACAAATTATTTTTAAAGTTCAACCTCAATTATATTCTTTAATTGAACAAAATTTTCCGGATATAAATGTTATTCCCGACGTTGAACAATATGAAAATATAGAATATGATTATCAAATTCCATTGATGGAACTGTTTTCAATTTTTAAAATTACAGATAAAAACATACCTCTAAAAGATAAATATTTGACGGTTTCAGAGGAAAAAACATTAAAATTCGGAAAAGAAAACATAAAAAGTAATAAATTTAATATTGGAATTGCTTTTTGCGGGAAAGAGGGATATACGGGAGATAACAGGGATATACCCGCAGATATTATAACTAAATTGGCAGATATTCCAAATGTACAATTATATTCATTGCAAGTTAACAATAATCAGGATTTAATAAAGAGTGAAAGGTACAAAAAAATTATAGATTTTCAAAACATTTTAAACAATTTTGAAACGACAGCAGCAGCAATTGAAAATATGGATTTAGTTGTCACAACCGATAATGTTATCCTTAACCTTTCCGCAGCACTTGGAAAAAGAACGTTTGGTATTTT
Source organism: uncultured Muribaculaceae bacterium (assembly GCA_964550875.1). Lineage (GTDB taxonomy): Bacteria > Cyanobacteriota > Vampirovibrionia > Gastranaerophilales > Gastranaerophilaceae > RUG841. Next base: position 7,402 of record CAZKAS010000066.1, read on the forward strand.
TAATTATTATACGGATTATCGTTGGTTTAAATTAGAAGAAAATGATTCAGGCTGGTATAAATCAATAAAAGTTTATCAAAATAAAAAATATAATGACTGGGAAACAACATTTAAAAAGATATATGAAGATGTAGAGGAAATATCATCGGGAATACAATAAAAGAGAGATATATAAAAGGCGGCGACTAAAAGTCGCCGCCCATATTTCTGATTATAGAAACTACGCTTGTTCAAGAGCAAGTGTTCTTGTTGTAATATCAGCAACTTCAGAAGGTCCGAAGTACTGAATTGCACCGGGGAACAAATAATCTTCATTAATAGCCCATTGTTCTCTATTTTCTTGAAGATATTTAAACACAGGTCCATCAATTTCAACAAGTGCTTTTTTAATAACAGGTTTCATTTCACCGTGACGTTTTTCCATATTCATCATCATAGTGAGAGGAATACCGCCGGCAACCCAATCTTTAGCAGGAGCAGTAAGATTTCTAATAGAAGAGATATAACCTGTCAAACCGAAATTCATCAAAGCAAATGCGTTAAAACCTAACGAATAGCAATAATCCGCATCAAAGTTTGACGGGAATGCACAACGTCCTTCATAGCCGAAGAAGTGAGCCAAATCAGAGAATTTACCGTTATATTTACCTTCTGCTTTTAATTGATTTAACTGTTCTCTAACCATTGCAATTAAGAGTTTTTCTGTATCAATTCTTGAAACTTGAACGTTTCCGTGAGGATCTCTGTCCATAAGAAGTTGAGCTTTAATCATAGTCGGCAAAGAGTTAAATACTTTTGCATTTTCAGTTTCAAGATTTTTAGTGATAATTTCAAATTTTTCCGCATCAGATGAAGCATTTTTATAAACATCATCTTTTTCAAGTTCTGCCAATTTATCGTTTAAATTAGCAATCATAGCCTTAACTTCAGGGATAAATTCGATTAAACCTTCAGGAACGAGAACGATACCAAAGTTTTTACCTTTTTCAGCTCTTGCAACAACAACTTTAGTAATGCTGTCAACGACTTGAGCCAAAGACATTTTTTTTGATTCAACTTCTTCAGAAACCAATGTAATATTCGGGTGAGTTTGCAAACCGACTTCTAATGCAACGTGAGAAGCACTTCTTCCC
>CAZKAS010000067.1:0-8414 GCA_964550875.1 uncultured Muribaculaceae bacterium
TACTCTTTTAAAGTAAAAATGTAACTAATTACTTAACATGTACAATTACGAGGAGTGTAACGACGAAGTAATCCAAAATTGTAAAGTCGTAAATAATTTCCGTGCATTGTATTGCACGCTATAAACTATTGACTACAGACTGCTTTTATTATTTATTTTTTAGTATTACATAAAAATTATATAGGAGTTTTAATGTTTTATTATCCGTTGAATTTACAACTTCCATTAATTTATTGCGTATGTATTTTTCTGTGTGTTGTTCCGGAAAATTGAAAAGTTCCTTTATTTCTATATTAAAGGCATTTGCTATAGACTCTAACAATTCAAATGATGGATTTGTCCTCGCTGATTCAAGTTTTGCTATGTGATTTGTTGAATAATTTACAAGTTCTGCAAGTCTGTCTTGTGTCATATTCCTCTTGTTTCTCAGTTCAGCTATCCTCTTTCCAAGATTTTCAAGTACATTATCCATAGACTCTCCTTGTATCCATGATAATCAAAAATCTCGTCTTTAACATTGAATACATTGCATATAAAATGTGTTTGTAGTATTCATGACATGAATAGTTTGTCTGATATATATTGAATATATTGATTGCAATTAATAAAGAGGTATTAATGAATAAAAATTTGTATATTTTAATATTTATTTTGATTTTTTTATTGCTGATTCTGGCTGGTTATTCGATTGTTATTTCTAAGAAATATTTCGTTTTGAAGGAACTTTTCAAAGCATACAATGTCAAAAGTTCAATAGTTTATTCCGAAAAAATTGATAATAAGAAAGCTCAAACAAAAAATATCCTTTTTATTGGTAATTCTATTACTTACCATCCAATTGCAAGTTATTGGTTTACTTCTTGTGGAATGGCTGCGTCTTCAAAAAATAACGATTTCGTTCATCTTCTTGTGAAAAAATTCGAAAATGATTATAACGTAAACTATACTGTTGCAGGTGTTTCAGAGTGGGAACGTCTTGCTCATGACAGAGATGAATTTTTGCCCATGATTGATGATGTTATGAAAATAAAAAATGATTATATTGTTGTTCAACTTGGTGAAAATGCAACAGACTTCTCTACTTTAAAAAATGATTTTGTTTCTTTGATAAACTATATAAAAAAGAAAAATCCAAGTGCAAAAATTGTTGTTGTCGGCAATTTTAAATTTAATAACGATATTGAACATAAAAAATGTAAAGTTGATGCTTGTAAAAAAACAAATGTTCCGTACATTGATGTATCTGATATTGATAATGATGAATATTACTTAGGTGCAGGCAAAAAAATATTAGGTGATGATAACAAATATCATTTGATTGATCATGCCGGTGTAATGGTTCACCCAAATGATAAGGCAATGAAAGTCTATGCTGACAGAATTTATGAGGCGTTTATGAAATACTAAACCTGCAAATTTTCATTTTTTTTATATTATTGTAACCTATGATAGTGAGGTAATTGGTGCTTTTCAATTCTTTTGATTATATTTTATTCTTTGTTCCTATAGTTTTATTTTTATACTTTCTCTTTAACAAATTTCACTTAATTGTTATTGGTAAATCTTGGCTAATTATTGCTTCTTTGTTTTTCTACGGCTATATTACTCCTAAATATATTCCGCTTCTGCTTTTTAGTATATTCTTTAACTTCGCTGTTTCAAGCGCTTTAAATTCTAAAAATAAAGCAAATAAAAAAGTTTTGCTTATATTTGGCATTCTCATCAATATACTTTTAATTTCTTATTTTAAATATATGGATTTCTTTATTTCCAATATTAATGCTATCTTTAACTCTCATATACAATTATTACATATCGTTTTACCGTTAGGAATCAGTTTCTTCACCTTTCAACAAATTGCCTATCTTTGCGATAGTTACGAAGGAAAAACTAAAGAATATGACTTTTTAAGTTATTCTCTTTTCGTGTTATTCTTTCCCCAACTAGTTGCCGGTCCTATTGTGCATCATGAAGAAATGGTTCCTCAATTTGAAAAGTTGAAAAATAAATTTATAAATTGGAAAAATCTTTCTGAAGGATTGCTGGTTTTTACGGTTGGCTTATTCAAAAAGGTAATTATTGCTGATACACTTGCAAAATGGGCTACTTTAGGTTTTGATGGCGGGGCAAATTTATCTTTTTTGGAAGCTTGGATAACAATTTTTAGTTACACTTTTCAAATATATTATGACTTTTCGGGTTATACCGACATGGCTCTTGGGGTAGCTCAAATGTTTAATATAAAACTCCCTCAAAACTTTAATAACCCTTACCGCTCTATTGATATTCAAGATTTTTGGCGAAGATGGCATATGACTTTGTCCAGATTTTTGAAAGATTATGTCTATATCCCTTTAGGTGGAAACAGAAAAGGTATTCTCAGAACTTATTTGAACTTGTTCGTTGTCTTTTTAATTTGTGGTATTTGGCATGGTGCAAGTTGGTTATTCGTTCTTTGGGGCATTGTGCACGGTATCGCAATCGTTATAAATAGGCTTTGGAAAAATTTAAATATAAATCTGCCTTGTTGGTTTGCTTGGACTTTAAATTTCTTTTTCGTTAGTTTGGCTTGGGTTCTGTTTCGTGCCGATAGTTTGGCTACAGCTTCCAGAATCTATAAAAGTGCATTCGGGCTTTATGGGTTTGCTATCCCTAAAATTAGTCATATGAAAATCGTTTTTAAACCACTAATTTCTAATATCGATGGCTGGCAAACTATTTCTTTGGTTTTGCTGCCTCTTTTAGTCGCTATTATCTTCTTCTCTAAGTTCCACGAAAATATTAAGTCACTTCAACCAAATAAAATTTACATGTTCGCTATTATTTTCATGGCTATCTTCTCATTTGCTGTTATCTTTTCTCCTAAATATATTTCTCCATTCATATATTTTAATTTTTAAGAGGCTTGTATGTACGTATTTAAACATTTTTTTATAAAAACTATATCTCTATTTTTATTTTTATTGATTTCTATTCTCTTCTCTTTGTTATGCTTGGCGGAGTTGTCCTTTGGAAAAGATAAGTTCAATTTCTCCGGTTCTCAAATTATAAATAGTTGGTATAATACTAAAAATGATTTCTCAAAAAATGTAACCAACCAAAGAAAAATAGTTTTTGTTGGTGGTTCTAATATCCTCTTCGGTATCAATACCAAATTAATTCAAGATAAACTTCATATCCCTGTATTAAATTATGGTTCTCATGCCGGCTTGGGTAATTATATCTTTTATAATGCTAAAAAAGTTTTAAACAAAAATGATATTGTTGTTCTCGTTTTGGAATATAATTATTTTGCTGATTCGATTTTAGTAAATGATGTCTTATCTCTATATGTGGCTAATTATGACAAAAACTATTATTCTTCTTTGAGTTTAAAAGATAAAATAAATCTTATATTTTACGTCTTACCTCATTTCTCAGATTATAATAAACCTAAACAATTTTATAAAAATGTCTATAGCATTTTAAATGAAAATGGTGATGTTTGCTCCTTTAGAACTTCTAATAATAAAAGTTTCCGTAAACCGGTTGAACTGGGTTTCAAATATTCTCAAAATGATGACTTGCTCGACTTTGTCGATTATTGTAAAAAAAATAATATTTCTGTCTATGCCGCCGCTCCAAATATTTATCATTCTAATTTCTCTTCTAAAAAAGAAAAAAAATTTTTTAATGAAATTTTACTCTTTTATAATCAAAATGATATTCCTTTTTGGGGGACGGTTGAAGATGGCTTTTTCTCTGATTTCGCCGATATTTATGATACTGATTATCATTTAACTACTAAAAGTTCTATCCGACGTTCAGAATTTTTTGTGGAAAAATTGAAAAATTTAATATAACAAATTAAAAATGCTTTGATTTCTTCTTTGATAAATCAATTCTGCTTTTAGTCCTTTATCCTTTCCAACATTTCATTATATACATTGACAGTTACAAAACAAATTGGTAATTTCCTTTTAACAAGGCTTTCTATCGTCATCTCAAATGACTTGAACATCGCCTTATCAAGCGGATTTTCTTCCTCAAGGTATTTTTCAATCTGCTTCCTAAATTCTATTTCTCTCGTCCGATGCTCAATTTTATCCGCAATAAAAATAATTTTTTCAAAATCGGTCATCATACATTTGCCTATTGTATGAAGTCTTATTGCTGAAAGAATTTCGGCATCTTCTACCCCATATTTATCCTTTGCCAGCCAGGCACTCACTGGTGCGTGAATAGTCTTTTTATTGTCTTTTTCTGTTTCGTCAAGATCAGATGTATGCTCCCTTGCAATTTTTTTTGAAAGTTCAAAATCCATACATTTCGCACAATCATGTAAAAGTCCCGCAATGTATGCTTTTTCGGGATTGCAACCAAATCGGTCGGCTAATTCCTTCGCCATTTCCGCAACACCAAGTGAATGCTCATATCTTTCAGGATTTAAGTCCTCTTTAAGGCTCTTCAATATTTCCTCAATCGGCATTTTTGTATAAGTTGTGTTCATAAATATATTTTTCTACCTCTTTTGTTGTTAAATCGTTTAACGGCAAGTTTTTTGATGCTTTTCCTCGAATTTCTGTTGAAGAAATGTGAATTTTTGGCATTTGTAATCTTTGAAAATTGTAGTCGTTATTTTTAAGATTTTCAAATTTTTCCTCGTCAAAATCTTCCTCTCTCGGCAAAACGACAAAGTCTACAAGGGTTTTCAACTCTTCTGTGTGATACCAACTCTCAATTTTTACAAATGCATCGTCCCCGATTATAAAATACGGTTTTTCTGTTAATTTATACGTTCCGTAAAGTTCTTTAACCGTAACGCAAGTGAATGATGGCGTTTCCCTATGAAATTCAATATCGGAAACCTCAAAATTTGACTCATTTTTAACAAGCAATTTTGTCATCTCCAACCTATGCAAAGCCTCGTCTTTACCCTCGTTAAGAGTTTTATGCGGAGGCTTTGCTGCCGGTATAAATAATATTCTATCGGGTTTTAACGTTTCCAAAACGAATTTTGCAACTTGCAAATGTCCGATATGAGGCGGATTGAACGTTCCCTGATACAAACAAAGTTTCATTATCTGAATGATGCTTGCGGAAACGCTTTTTGAATGCCTGCACGGATTTTGTTCATTTCTGTATCAATGATTTCGTCCGTGAGTGTCGCTTCGGGGTTTTGCAATTTAATTCTGAATGCCATACTCTTAAAACCTTGTTCAATATGTTCGCCTCTGTAAATATCGAACAATTCCGAGTTTTTGAAGAGTTTGTTATCACAAGATTTTTTGATAACCTGACTGATTTTTTCATAAGATGCATCGTCATTAATCGCAAATGCAATATCTCTTTGAATTTCGGGGAATTGAGGAAGTTTTTTGAATTTAATTACCGTTTGCGGTACGTTTTTTAAAATTTCTTCCAAATCTAATTCAAAAATGTATATTTTTTGATTTGATTTCAATTTTTCAGTCAATATAGGGTGAACTTCTCCAAATACTCCAACAAACGGCATTCCCTTCCCTAAAAGGTTTATCTTTGCACTTCTTCCGGGGTGAAGATAAGAAACGTCATCACAAGGTGTGAGTTTTACCCTCTCTCCAAGACTTAAAGTATCAAAAAGACTTTCTATTACTCCTTTCAATGTGTAAAAATCAATGGTGTTTTTAGTCTTCCAAATACCTTTTTCCGTGTCACCCGTCAATATTCCTGAAAGTGTCAGTGTTTCTTTTACTCCGCTGTTTTCTTTTGTCGGAACTTCTGTTGCAAAGTATGTCTTTCCGATTTCAAAAAGCCTGATGTCCTTATTTCCGTTGTCATAATTGTTTTTAAATGCATCAAGCATATTAACCACAAGCGTTTGTCTGAGCATTGTTGCATCTTCTGATTGGGCATTCATGACCTTTACTGCTTGTTCGGGATTGTATTTCAAACCAAATTTTTTAAGCAATGGTTCTCCAATTAATGAAGATGACATTGCTTCATAAAATCCGTGTCCAAGAAATAGATTTTCGATTTTCTCTTTGACCTTTGTTTCAAATGTTATTTCAGGTGCCATGGTCTTTTTCGGTAATGTCGCTTCAACATTGTCATAACCGTAAATTCTTGCTACCTCTTCGATTAAGTCTATTTCTCGATATACATCTGCTCGTCTTGCGCCCGGAACAACAAATTTTGCTGAATTTTCATCTCTTTTTGTCATTTTGAAATCCAGTCTTTCAAGAATGTCACAAGCCTCATCAGGGCTAATTTCTGCTCCCATAACCTTATTGATTTGTGAAAATCTTAGTGTGATTTCGCATTCGGGGAAGGTATTACTTCCTGTTTCCCTTATGCCGACAACTTTTGCATCTGCCAGTTCAACCAAAAGTTCAATTGCTCTGCAAAGTGCAGGTTTCGTTTTGTCAAGGTCAACTCCTCGTTCAAATCTTGCACTTGCTTCACTTCTGTAACCGATACTTCTTGCTGATTTTCTGTTGCATGCAGGTGTAAAATATGCAGATTCAAGTACAATATTTTTTGTGTTGTCATCAATACCGCTGTTAATACCACCAAATACACCGCCAACACAAACAGGATTTTCCTTCGTCGCAATCAAAACCGAATCATGGTTGAGTTTTCTTTCAACTTCGTCCAGAGTAACGATTGTTTCTCCCTCATTGGCACGTCTTACACAAAGATATCCGTTTAATTTATCTCTATCAAATGAGTGTAATGGTTGTCCGTATTCCAAAAGAACATAATTTGTTACGTCAACAATATTGTTGATTGTTCGTATCCCGCAAGCTTCAAGTCGCCTTTTTATCCAATCGGGAGAAGGTTTTACTTTTAAATCTTCTAATACTCCGACTGAATAATATAAGCAGGTTTCGGGGTCTTTGATTTCAACTTCAAAATCTGCATTTTTATATTCCGATTTTAAGGGTGAAAATTTTAATTCTCGTTTGTATATTGCCGCAAGTTCCCTAGCTACGCCGATAACAGACATTTCATCTCCACGATTTGCTGTCGGTGCAACATTTAAAACTATATCTTCTTTTATGTTTAACAACTTTTCAAGCGGTTGCCCTAATTCAATATTGTCAAAAATCTTATTCAAAATCAAAAGACCGTCTTCTTCCTGCATATTTTCAAGCGCAAGTTCGTCTTGGGAACAAAGCATACCCTCTGAAACAACACCTCTGATTTTTGCCGGTGTAAGTTCAAATTGCTCACCTGTCTTTCTATTGAAAACTTTTGATCCAACTGATGCATATGGAACAATCGCTCCGACAAATACATTTTGAGCTCCGCAAACAACCGTTCTCGTTTCATTTCCTTTGTCAATTGTGACTAAGTGTAAATGGTCCGAGTCGGGGTGATTTTCAATGTTTGTAATCTTTGCGGTTACAATATTGGTAAATTTTGCTCCGATTTTTTCAATATCTTCGACTTCAAGTCCGCTCATAGTAAGTGATTCTGCTATTTCTTCCGCAGATAAGTCGTGTAAATCTACAAATTCATTAAGCCATTCTATTGATATAAGCATATTTTCGCCCTTATTAAGATTTTATTTCACAAAACAATATTAATATAAATATAATGCAAAGTACATGCCCTAAAAAGTACTTCCTTTAAATTTGTTTATGATAAAATTAATGCGTGGTTAAGAACAGAAAGGTAAAAATATGAAAAAACTTTCACCTCTTCAAAAAGAAAGATTAAATTATCAGCCGAAGTTGCCGTCAGTACTTGCAAACGGTATTAATAAACTCGTTTTAAGTCAAGGCGAAAAAACTCAATCGGTTGCAGATCAAAAAGATATTCAAGAATTATTTAAAAATTCTTACGGTATGCCGACTGTAACTTTTGAAACTTCTGACAAAGAAGATAAAAAAGCTGCAAAAAATATCGGTGTTATTCTCTCCGGCGGTCAAGCTCCCGGTGGTCACAACGTAATCGCAGGTATTTTTGACGCTTTGAAACAAGCAAATCCTGAAAATAAACTTTACGGTTTCTTAGGTGGTCCGTCTGGTATTATCGACGGAAAATATATTGAATTAACTGAAGATATTATCAATGCATATAGAAATACAGGCGGTTTTGATATTATCGGTTCGGGAAGAACTAAACTTGAAACTGAAGAACAATTTGAAAAAGCTCTTAATGTTTGTAAAAACCTCAATGTTACAGGTATTGTAATTATTGGTGGTGATGATTCAAATACTAACGCTGCACTTCTTGCAGAATGGTTCTTGGCTAAAAATGCAGGTATTCAGGTTATCGGTTGTCCAAAAACTATTGATGGTGATTTGAAAAATGAACAAATCGAAGTTTCTTTTGGCTTTGACACTGCAACAAAAACTTATGCTGAACTCGTCGGAAATATTCAACGTGATGCAAATTCTGCTAAAAAATATTGGCACTTCATCAAAGTTATGGGACGTTCCGCTTCT
>CAZKAS010000068.1:0-8102 GCA_964550875.1 uncultured Muribaculaceae bacterium
AAGCCATTAAAAATAATCCATATATTACACAAGAAGAACTTGCAGAAATCGTGGGAATTGCAAGAAAAAATATAGTTGCAAATATGAAAAAACTTCAAACCAATGGATTAATAAAACGTGTTGGCGCCGATAAAAACGGGTATTGGCAAATTGAGGAATAAGAATGGTTAAATTATCAAAATTTAATGGTCGTTATTGTGAATCTGAATTTGAATGTGCCTTTCTTACATTTTTAGAAAAAGAAGGCTGGGAATATTCTTCGGGAAATGATATTTCACGCATTACAAAAAGAGATGTGCTAATTGCTGATGATTTAAAAACTTTTTTATCTAAACAAAATCCTGATTTAACGGATAATGAGGTTACTCAAATTTTTGATACAGTTCGCCTTGTGGGTAGCGAAAGCGATTTTGCAACATTACACAAGGTTTACGGTTGGATGGTTAACGGAATTCAATTCACGCCACAAACCGGTTTAGCCAAAATGGTAAATCTTATTGATTTTGATAATCCAGATAATAATAATAATATTTTTCGTGCCGTCAACCAATTTAGCGTAGAATACACCAATAACGGGCAAAAAGAAAATCGCAGACCCGATATTATTTTATATGTTAACGGAATGCCATTATGTATTATTGAATTAAAAAATCCTGCAAATGCCAATGCGACTATTTATGACGCTTGGGAGCAAATTTATTATAGATATTGGCGAGATATTCCGCATTTATTACATTATTGTCCCTTGGTTTGTATATCAGATGGAGCTAAAACAAGACTTGGAACGGTTAGAACACCTTATGAACATTTTTATGCTTGGAGACGCGTTAATGATGAAGATGATGTTTCCTCTGTACCGTTTAAAGAAACAGAAACAATGATTAAAGGGGTCTATTCTCCAACTCGTTTTCTTGAAATATTTAGAGATTATATTTATTTTCAAGATAGTATTTATGACAATGAAGAACGTGAAATTGTTTGCCGTTATCCACAATTTTTTGCAGCAAAACTGTTAAAACAAAGTATTGTTGAATCAATTACAACAAAAAGCGGTAAAGGCGGAACATATTTTGGTGCAACCGGTTGTGGAAAAACTTATACAATGGCATTTTTAGCACGTCAACTTGCGCTTCGTTGCACCGATATAACTAAAATCGGTTCTCCTACGATTATTTTAATTGTAGATAGGGAAGAATTACAAAAACAAGGTGCAAAATTATTTACCAAAAGTAAAGAGTTTTTAAATTTGGGCGAAGTATCTGTTATAAAAAACAGAAAAATATTAAGAGATGAGCTTAAAGCAAGGCAAAGTGGCGGGTTTTATATTTGCACTATTCAGAAATTTTGCGACAGAGAAGAAGATAAAATCGGGCTTATAAATAACCGTAATAATATTATTTGTTTTTCTGATGAAGCACACAGAACCCAACTTGAGCATTCAAAGAAAATTCAATTTAGCAAAGATACAGATGAGAACATGAAAGCAATGGTATCGAAACCATATGCAAAAGTGTTAAAAGAAGCGTTTCCGAATGCAACATTTGTTGGTTTTACAGGTACACCAATTGCGGAAACCTATCAAACTTTTGGTGATGAAATTGATAGATACACAATGGATCAAGCTGTTGCAGACGGTTTAACGGTTTCTATTAAATATCATCCTCGTATAGCTAAAGTTTTGCTTGATAAAGAGAAAGTTAAAGAAATTGAAGCATATTATAAAAAATGTGCCGATGATGGCGCAACGGCAGAAGATCTTGAAGCAAGTAAAAGTGCAATGAGTTCTATGGAAGTGATTCTTGGAGAATCCTCACGCTTAGAACATCTTGCAAAAGACATACATGACCACTATATCTCTTCTTGTGCAGGCGATCCAAACAGGGTGCAAAAAGCTATGATTGTATGTTCAAAAAGAGAGATTGCATTTGATTTGTTAAACAAATTTAAAGAAAAATATCCTGAGTGGTTTGAAGAAAAGAAAGCCCCTGATGATATTGTTGTTACGGAAGAAGAATTAAAAGAGTTGAAGCCTATGCCGTTTATGGCAATGGTTTCAAGCGTTGCAAGCAATGACAAAGAAGAAATGTATAATTATTTGGGCGGCACAAGGAATGACAAACGTTCAGAAGAATTAGATGCAGCATTTAAACAAGAAAAATCAAATTTCTGCATTGTAATTGTTGTTGATATGTGGATTACAGGTTTCGACGTACCATCGCTTACATATTTGTACAATGATAAACCGTTAAAGAAACATTTGCTTATTCAAACAATAAGTCGTGTTAACAGAAAATATCCCGGCAAAGAATTTGGGATGATTGTGGATTATATTGGCATTCGTGAAAATATGCGAGAAGCAATGAAAATTTATGGCGGGAACACTTCTGTTGCGCCAACGGCGGATGATGTTGAACAAGCAACAAATGCCTTTAGAGAAGAACTTGAAATTCTTAAGAGAATATTTATCAGTTATGATTTAACTCCATTTTTAAATCCAAATTGTGATCCGTTTAAACGATATGAGTTATTGGCTAAAGCTGCGGAATATGTGTTTATATCAACTCAAGAATTAAAAACTGAAACAAAAACCGGTGGCAAGAATGTTTCTTTCAAAACATACTTTTTAAAAACGGTAAAAAGAATGAGAGCAGCTTATGACATTTGCCAGCCTTCAGGAAATCTTGACGAAGAAGAATCTGCACTTGCGCAATGTTTTATGGCAATAGCCGGTATGATACGCAAAATGAACGGAACAACTGAAATTGATACAGAAATAATGAATCGTACTGTTTCTAAAATGGTTGAAGAAGCTCTTAAATATAATCAAGTTGAAAGCGTTCTTGAAAGCGGCGAGGAAGAAGATTTATTTACTCCGGAATATTTTGAAAAATTATCCGATGTTAAAATGCCTGCCACAAAACTTGAACTTCTTGTAAAAATGTTACGCAAACAAATCAAAGAATATGGAAAGATAAACAAAATTGCAGCAAAAACATATCAAGAATTGTTAGAAAAAACTATTGAAGAATATAACGAAAGAAAAAAACATCTTAGCGAAGAAGAAGCTGGTGAAACACAAGAACAAACAACTGAAAGCATTATTATAAATGCAACTGAACAAGCTTTGAATATTTTGCAACAAATGAATGAAAGCAGGGAAAGTTTTAGAAAAATCGGCTTAACTTTTGAAGAAAAAGCATTTTACGATATATTAATTGCTATGCGTGAGCAGCATAATTTTGAATATGGAACTGACAAAGAAATAGATGGCATTATTGTAAACGATAAGTGTAAAACTTTGGCTAAAAAAGTTAAAGAAATTATAGATGTAAAATCATCTTTTGCCGATTGGTTAAATAATCAAAATGTTCGTGACCAATTGAAATTGGATATAAAAATCTGTTTAGTTAAAAACGGATATCCTCCACAATACAGCCCTGAAGTGTTTAATAAAGTTATGGAACAAGTGGAAAATTTTGAAGAACATCGAGGGTAGATGTGGAAAACGAAAAATTATATGATTCGATAGAAGATTATTATAAACATGTGGAAGCTTTAGAAAAAATTAATTCTATTGGTATATCACATCAAGCAGATGAATTTAGAAAAAAAGCAATAAACTTAAACGACATAGATAAAAAACGAATTGAACTTGAAATTGATTGTATATATTTCTTAGTTAGAAATGGAAAAATTGAGCCATTATACACTCAAGAAAGAGAAGATGGTGTTGTTGAGGGTTATCCTAATTTATCTTCAATTATTGATGTCGACATTGAATATTTAAAAAAAAGATTAGAAAATACTCATAACATATATTTTAAAACGAGATTTGCGCATATACTTTGGGTTAAAACAAAACAATATGATTATGCTAAACAAGCAACAGATTGTTATTTTTTATTAGTAGAAAATTTTAGAAATTTAGACAAAGAATATCCAAAAGAACATTATGGCATTGAAATTTGTTATGCATTATGGAACTTGCAAGATTTAGCATTTTCCGTAAATTATAAAATTAAAGAACTCAAAGAGCTTATACTTAATATAATTAATAATCCAAATAAAGAAAGTTCTTGCTTTTTGCGATTACAATTAGATTGTATAAAAATTTTATTAGAAAAAGTTGGTAATAAAAAGTTTGAAAAAGAAGCATTAAATGGATTAGAAGATATATGCAAAGAAACCCTAAAAAAATGATTTAAGTGAAATGTTCGCAACAGATTATTTAAAAACCGGAGAAAGAATAAGCAAGGTTCTAAAAACTAATTCTAAACATTGGATTCTAAAACAAGCGGAATATTATGAAGCATTATCAAATAAAGAAAATCCTGTAATTGCTCCAGAATATTGTCAAAAAGCAATTGACTTATACAGAAAACTAAATAATGAAACAAAAATAAATGAATTATATAAAAAATATTCATATTTAAGTAAATCAATTAAGTTAAACCAGTGCTGCTCTGAATCTATGGATTTATCTCCTTTCATTAAAGAGTATGAAAAAATTGCAGAGGAATTATCTTCTGAAGAAATTTTAAAATTTATAATTTATTCTTCTGATATTATTCCTAAATATAATGAAGACAGGAAATTTATAGAAAAACAAAATGAACAATATTTATTTTCATCACTTTTTCACACAAGCATAATAGATGAGTATGGTCATGTTGTAGGAAAATTGGATACCGAAGAAGATAAATTAAAACATCGAATGTATTGTCATTGTAATATTTGGTATGATATGCAATCAAAAATATTTTCTCATTTTTTAAAGAAAACTATCGAACTAAAAAAGATAAATGCAGAAATTGTTTTAAATTTTTTGAAAAATACCTGGTATGGTGCAAATATTGAAAAAGAATTGTCCGGTGGCGATATTTATAAATATAATTGGTTGCAATATATAGGTCCTTCAATAAAATCATTCTTTTTAAAATTTGAAAAATTTATACAAGGTGACAAAGCTTCAAATTTATATATTCAAGAAATCGATAGTTTAAGCTTAAAAATAGAAGGTATGATTAGAGATATGGTTTGGTTAGTAAATATAGAGGATTTTCATACTTTTTACTTTGATAGAAATAAAAACTTTAATTGGTGCAATATAAATCAATACTTAAAAGACCAGAATATATTTCGCATAATTCCGGAAAATGATGTTTATTTTTTAAAATATTTTTTAACAGAACACAGAAATTTGCGGAACAGGGTTGCGCATTCATTAACTTTTTTGGGTGAATATAGCGTTTATAATATGGTTATTTTATTTATTGCTGTTCTTAGATTATCAAAATGTTTGGTTTTAGAAAGAAAAATGAAATAACTATTTACCCTAATTCTTTTTCTATTTCTTCATCTGTAATTTTTTGCTGATTTAATAATCTATATTCGTATTTTGCAAACCAAGAATTAAAGTAATTTATCATCCACATTATTTTAGTTTTTATTTTTTCATCATTTTTATGTTTTTTAAGCATTTCTAAAAGATTATATTTAAATGTTACATCATCAAAAGCATCGCACAAATGAAATATATTTAAAAACAACTCATTGTCTGTATCTTGCATGAGATAATAATAACCGTTAGGTTTAGAAACCTTTGTTCTTACAAGAATTCTGGGAACATCTGCAACTTTTTCTTCCAATTGAACTGCTTCAACAAGTCCTTTACCATAAACAATAATATCGTTATGAAAAAATTCTCCTTCAATAATTGCACCACGTAATAAATATCCATAGCGCAAAACTTCATTATATATATTGGCTACCGTATTAAATAATACTGCCATTTTATTGTCTCTCTCTTCATCATTGTCTTTTAACTCGAAAGCCAACAAAATATTATCAGAAAATATTTTTACAAATATTTTGTCTTTTTTGGGAAAAATTCCTCCACCAGATTCTTGGATCGCATCTTCCATAAACATTTTCAAATGATTCAGAAAATCAAAATCTTTATCATTGCATATTTTTTGTGTAGCTCCAAGAATATCTAAATATGCAATGCAGTAATTAGAGGTTTTATAATTTGTTGATGGATATCTTGTTAAGCCTGTTCTTATAACCATTTTAATTCTCTCTTTTTGTTTCAAACAAAAATAAAAACTTGACTTTCAGGCACTTCTGAGCAATGTATGTCACAACCTAAAAGGAGCTTGTGCCTGGGAGAAAGACTTGTTATAAAAAGAAAATATTTAAAAATCTTAAATTTTATTTATAGAATCTTCAACATATTTTTTCATTGTTTCGGAAATATTCTTTTTTATTTGCTTCTATTGCTTCGTTCCAACGAGTTTTGTTCTTCGTTTTTAGGTATAAGCAATTCATTATTTTAAGATATTTATCTTGGATTGTTGTTGTATTGTTATATAGCGTTTGTAATAATTCAAAAGTTTGTTTATCTTGTTGTTTTAAAGTATTTTGTAGATTTTCAATAGAGGTTTTATATTCCATAAAGTTAGAACATTTTACTTGGGGATGTTGCAGTTGTTCTTCTGCAATTGTGCAACAATGGCAAGGATGCATCATTGAGCTTATTTTTAAAGTCGTTATTTCACTTTCTATGCCGGAAATTTTTATATTGCGTGTCATTATAACGATAGAACGTTCTGTTTCGATATGCAAATCTTGTATTTGATTTGTTAATTGTGAAATTTTAGATTTTTTAAAAAACGGAGAATATTTTGCAAAATTAACATTTGCTATAATATTATCAACAGCCTTAGTATAACCCTCAATAGTATTAATTACATATTTCATATTAGATTTTTTATCCAGGTTTAGAATTAATTGTCTAATTTATTCATAGTTTGAATTTATAAATATTCCAGTAAAGAATAAATTATCAAAAAATTCTTCTCTTTCGTGCAAGTAATTAACTATTGACGTATACAATGATAAAAAAGAACCCGTAGAAATAGCGATAAAAATATTTATAAGAGTTGTATGTTCCGATTTTGTAAAAGAAAGAATAATCAAAGATATAATAAAAACTATTCCTATCCAAATACACATTTTTTTATTAATTTTCATGTCATCTCCATAAATAACACTTATTCTTCATTAAAAAAGTCTTCATCTATTTTTTTAATTTCTATTATTGTTTTAGGTTGAACACCAATATTGTGTTTTATCATCAATTTCGTTAATTCGTCACCATTAATAAGTCTTATTACTTTACCCTGAACAGATGCAGCTTTTTGCTTCGCTTTTTCATCGAAGAAGCTTGTAGTTATAAAAACCCCTTTGCGTACCGTTGAACAACCAAGAGCACCTGCAAAATTTTGCATTTCTTTTTCATTAACTTTATTATCTGAATATCTTTTAGCTTGAAGATAGATCTTTTCAAGACCTAATTCGTCTTCGTTAATAATTCCATCAATACCACCGTCATGGCTCATTTTTGTCATAGAACCGATACCATAATTCATTTTTTCCATAAGTTGTAAAACTATTCTTTCAAATTTAACAGGATCAACTTGCTTTAATTTTTCCAGTAATTCGCTTTGAAGATTATCAGAATATAAAGTTTGTGCTTTTGATAGCATTTCATCAGGAGTTTGACATTCATCAGTTTCAATCTTGTTTTTTGTATCAGAATTTTTCTTGTTTTCGATATTTGAAAAATCTACAAAAGACGGAAATTTCTTTAAGTACCCAATGTTTATTTTGTTACCTGTCTTGTTTTCTTGTACTCCGGCTTTGCTAATTTTGTAGTATCCTCTTTGGGGTCTATCTAATAATCCCGCCCTAAATAAATAATAAACAGCCCAATTAACACGATTACGGAGGATTGTTTCTATATTACTTGGAATCATTTCATTTTTATCTTCTTCAGATAAATTAAATAACTCGGCAATTTCATCTTCAATATCACGAGGACGTAATTCTGAGTTTTTCTTTTCGTATAAATTTAAAACAGGATTCATTAAGGATTGAAAATCAGGTACAGCCATGTCTAACTCCTTTTTCTTTATCCTATCACAAAAATAAAAGAGGTTTGCCTCAAACTAGTAATAACTCGGCATCATAGCCAATATAAACGCTGTAATTTAACATACAGAACAAGATTAAAATAACTTTAGGATGGAGATGGTAAC
>CAZKAS010000069.1:0-7694 GCA_964550875.1 uncultured Muribaculaceae bacterium
GTATTTTGAACGGCTTTGTTCTCTGTTTGCAACGCCTGCAGTATCCAATGTACCTCTGATGATGTGATATCTTACACCTGGTAAATCTTTAACTCTGCCGCCTCTGATGAGAACTACGCTGTGTTCTTGTAAATTGTGACCAATTCCCGGAATGTATGATGTTACTTCAAATCCGTTCGTCAATCTTACACGGGCTACTTTTCTTAATGCTGAGTTAGGTTTTTTCGGCGTAGTCGTATAAACTCTGGTGCATACCCCTCTCTTTTGCGGGCAATTTTCCAAAGCCGGTGACTTCGTCTTATCTGTCAATCTTTGACGTTCTTTGCGAACTAATTGTGCAATAGTCGGCATTATTTTCTCCTTTGTTTTTATTCAACTCGTTATCAGCACATTACGAGTACCCCCTTATCGGGAAGTAATTCTATTTAACTTTAGACATAACTCATTGTCAACTACCTTATTTTAATGAGTTACATACCTTTAATAAATTTTAATAAATTTATTTGTTACCCTTTCTAATTACGCTGTCAAGTGCAGTTTCAAGAGTCTTTATTTTATTCTCAAGTGCGGCTATTGTACTATCTTTTTCCGCTCCTGTTATTGAATTTTTTTCATATTCCTTTTTATATGCTTTTAATTTATTATTTTCTGCTATATCAAATACGATATGCCACATAGTCGAATATATCACGCCTGCAATATATACGACTGAAATTAATATCGCCAATGTCGTTTGATATTCCGCTCCGTCAAACGGGCATGTGTAACTTATATTTTGCGGTACAAGCATGTTAACGATGTAATATATCGCTACTGCCGTCAAAAGTTCCCCTGTTAAGATAATCAAGTTTTTATTCATTTTTATCGTCCCTTAATTTATTCAAAACCTTTGTAATATCATTATCCAACGGTATTTCTATGTCAATTCTTTTTCCGTTCATATTTGAAAAAGACAGCTTATATGCTTGCAAAACCTGTTCTGTTGTTTTTACTTTTATTTTTTCGCCTCCGTAAAGACTGTCATTTACTATCGGGTGTCCGATATGAGCCATATGAACTCTTATTTGATGTGTTCTGCCGGTTTCTAATTGCAATTCTAAAAGGGTATATCTCTTAAACCTTTCAATAACCGTAAAATGCGTTACTGATGGCTTTCCTCCCTCTTGAACGCAAAATTTTTCGCATTTTGTTTTATGTCTTGCTATCGGTTCTTCAATTCTTCCTCTATCTTCATCAATCTTTCCTGATACTATGGCAAGATATTTCCTTATTGCTGTTTTGTTTTTGATTTGTTCTGTTAAAAACTCGTGAGCCTTGTTGTTTTTTGCAATCATCAAAAGTCCAGAAGTGTTTCTGTCCAGTCTGTGAACAATTCCGGGACGCATTGAACCGTTGAGATTTGAAAGTCCTTTGTAACCGTATCTGTTTAAAAGTGCATTTACAAGGGTATTTTCCCGTTCTTTCATTGTTGGGTGTGTAAGCATGTTCTTAGGCTTATTAACAACTAAAATATTTTCATCTTCATATCGAATGTCAAGCGGTATATTCTGTGGTGTAATTAAAATCTCTTCTGCTTCTTCAATAACAATGTCGATTTTATCATTTTCTCTGATTAAATATGAAACTTTTTCTTGCTTCCCGTTAACCGATATTGTACCGCTTTTTATTGCTGTTTGCACTTTGCTTCTTGATAAATCGGGAAATTGTTTGGTCATATATAGGTCAAGACGTAAACCTTCGTCATTAATCTCCGTATATAAGGTCTTCTTCTGCATCTTTATTCTCTTGATATTCTCGTCTTTTGTCTTTTATTATTATCACCGCAAGCATTACTGCGCTTATTGTAATCATAATATCATTCAGGTTAAAAACAGGAAAGTTCATTATATTTATTTTTATAAAATCTTCTACGTAACCAAAAGTAAATCTTTCAACCGCATTGCCTGCTATTCCCGCAGAAAATATTGACATCAATAACAAAAATTTTTCTGAAATATAAAAATTGTGTCTTATTAAATAAATCGCAAAAGCTAAAATTATTGCCACTGCAAATATTACGAGCATATCCTGATAGCCTGAAAATAAGTTAAATGCCGCTCCGTCATTTTTTACAAGAATAAGTGAAAAAAAATCATTTGTATTTGTATAATATTTCCCTATTACGTGCTTTAGAATGTACGATTTTAAATAAAATGCCAAAAAGTAGATAATAATTGCATTCCCAAAGTATATACAAAGTCTTTTTATTCTCATTACAAGCCGTCTTTCTTCGGTTTGTATTCAATATTTTTCTCACAATGCTTCTTGTCAATTTTTTGTGGTAATGGCTTTATTACATTTACCCTTCTGAAAACTATTGCGGAGCCTGTTGTTTCCAATCCGTATTGATTGTCTGTAATTAACTTCGGTGAAGTCATTCCGATTGTAGCAACCGCATATTCATTGTAGTTATCCGAGTTTGCGGTCACAAGTCTTTCTAAGATTCCGTCATTCTTTATTGCTTTAAAATCTGTTTGTGGCAAATTCATCGGGTAAATTATTTGTGACGAAAATAATGAAGCGGCAACAAGAGTTTCTTTTAGTGGTGCAAAAGATAGGGATATCGTATATTCGCTGCCTGATTTTACCATTGACGGAACATTTATCGAAAAATAAACACTTTTCGCCGCTCCGTAGAGAATTGAACAGGTTTCATCAATAACGTTTGCCGATGAAATTTTCCATTTCCCGTTTTGTTTCTTTAAGTGATAATAAATATCCGCTGAAGAGATAATTAATCCGCTTCCGTCTATTCCCTCTATCGGTTTTAACGTTTCCGCTTTACTCGTTTCTGTTGCATGAACTATTGCATAGTCATCGTTTATTGAAATATTGTTTATTTTGGTAAGTGCATTATCCGTTTTATAGCTTGAAAACCCGTTTTTAACCGATTTTATATAGGTTTCTAAGTCGTATCCGTCATTGTTGACAAAATCTTCGCTGAATAATTGTTTAATCTTCTTTAAATCTTGTTTTTCTGAGTATGTATCAAGCTTCTTAAATAAAGAAGTAATTTCTTTTTGCGGGTCAGAGGAAAAAACTTTTCCGAATCCTACGGCAGCAATTCTATCCTCAATTGCTTTTTGGCTTGCTTCTTCTGCTTTGAGCGGTTGTGCGAAAACTGTCAGAACTGACATTATTGCAAGAATGCTACACAATTTTTTCTTCAATTTTATTCGTTTCATTTGTTTCTTCATTTTTCTTTCTGTAAATCATGACAAATATAAAGTCTGTAGTGATAAGCAAAAAACAAACAACATACAGCCAAAATACAATATCCATATTATACAATATTTTGTGAAGCATGCCACAAATATAGCCAAGCATTACCAAAATATAAAACGTTCTGCTTTTTCCGCTTGCTGTTTTTGTTTTAAGTGTTTTGTACAGTGCGAAAGGCCAACTTGCTCCAAAGCAAAATATCATTCCTGCTTCAAAAATACTCATGCTTTTCACTTGTAAAGATGCGGTTAAAAAATCAATATTTATCTCCCAACAAATAATATCATAATTATGGATTTAACGGCAACAGTTCATATTTGTCAATTACATTTATAATTTCCTCAACCGAAATGTCATCTAAACAGGGTGAATACTCTTCATTTCTCAATTTGCAGTATTCTTTTTCGCAAGGGATACATCTTAGTTTTGTTGAATATATCGGATATACTTTTTTTCCGATAAAACCTTTTTTTTCTGCCGAGGTAGCACCAAAAAGACCAATTGTAGGAATGTTTAAAGATTTTGCAATGTAAATAGGTGCGGAATCAATTCCGATTATGCATTTCGCATTTTTTATAAATGCAGCATTTTCTAATATGTTAAATCTTCCCGCAAAATTATGAATTTTTGGATTGATATTTTCAAAAATACTTAAATGTTTTCTTTCGTCGGCTGTTCCTGTTACAAAAACTTCAATATCGTATTTTTCTACGAGTTTTTCTGCTAATTCTTTGAACTTTTCTATTCTGTATTTTCTTCCTTCTGTTGCTCTTGCCGTTTGTGTTGAAAGAATTACAAAATCTTTTTCGGTCGGTATTGCTGTTTGGATATTTTCTGAAATTTCTTTAGGTATATAAATTTCTGAGTCATTGTTATATTCCGTTCCTTTTATTTTTTCGCTTACGGGTTTGAAATAATTTTCAGAGTTTGAAATATTTTGATTACTTTCAACGGTTATTGTTTGTTTTGCTCCCGACAAGACAGAGAGAATATAAGATTTTATCGATGCGTTCAAGTCAATTACAACATCAAATCTTTCCGCTTTTAATTTTTTCACTTGTTTAAAAATTTCTTTGAAAGAAAGATTTTTCACAAAATAAATTTCTCTGAGATTTTTTTCTTCAGAAATTAATTTTGCGGGAATTTCTTCCGTAAAATAGTCAATAATAGAGTCGGGATAAACTTTTTTAATTCCCCTTATTAAGGGCAATGAGTCTATTATTTCGCTTATTGCGCCATATTTTATTATTAAAACTTTTTTGAAATCATTATTCATATTCAATCCTTTCAAATCGTCTTTTATTTCCATTGTATGAATACAACAGAATTTTATCTTTGTGAAAAACTGTTTTTAACGCATTATCAACGTCTGTTCTCAAAATTTTAACGTTATGTTTTTTCAGCAAATCAATGGTTTCTTTATTTGGGTGTCCGTATATGTTGAAACCTGTTGAAATTATAGCAAATTTAGGTTGCAAGTGCTTTAAATATTCGTTTGAAACAGTATTTTTTGCACCGTGATGCGCAACTTTTAGTATTGTTAAATCTTTCGGCAAATACTTTTTTATTTTATCAAAATTTTTTACACTTGTATCACCTGTAAAAAGAGTTGTGTACATTGGAGTTTTGAATAAATTTATTAAAGAATTTTCATTATCGTCACCGTTTTGGGCAAAAATTGCATTTAGTGTATTGATGCCGTCATCGTAAATTATTTCGTTGTTTTTAGGTACCTTAATCGGAATATTTTTATTTTTAGCCTGTTCAAGAATTTTTTTTGCAAGCGGTGAGTTGTCATCTTTAGAACGAATTACAAGTTCTTTCACGGGGATTTTATCTGTTATTGCAATTGCACCGCCTGCGTGGTCCGAGTCAAAATGAGATAATACCAACAGGTCTAAGCGGTCAATTCCGTTGTCCTCAAAATACTTTAACATAACTTTTTCCGCTGTTGATGAAAAATTTTTGAAAGGTGCTTTTCCCGTATCAATCAGTATATATTTATCCGTTGATGTTTTAATTAAAAAAGAGTCCGCATTTTCTACATCAAAAAACAGTATTTCGTTTCTGTGGTTTTTATAAGGGAAACTTATAAAGAGTAGTATAACAAAAGAAATACTGAGAATTGATATGAAAAATTTTTTTTGCTTTTTAGTTGCGAAAAAAGCAATTACTGAAAATAAACCCATATAATATAGAAAAATTTGGGAAAAGCTCGGAGAAGGAACGGTAATACTTGAATTAGGCAGTTTTGAAAAGAAATCGGCAACGCCGACAATAAAACTTAAAAATGGCATTAAAATCATATCAAAAATTTTTACACAATAAAAAGATATTGGTTTTATAAGTGCAAGAACGGAACTGATAAAGCCTAAATAACTTACGACGGAAAGAGTTGGAATAACTGAAATATTTGCAAAAATTGAATAAGGAGAAAAAGAGTTAAAATAAAACATTTGAATGGGTGCTGCGAAAAGTTGCGCAATAACGGGAACCAGAACGAATGATAATAGTATGTTCAAAAATTTGTTTTTAATTTTATCAAAAATTAACGGGCATGTAGCAAGTAAACCCAGAGTTACTGTAAAAGACAATTGAAAACCTATGTTAGTAATCATTGTCGGAGAAATAATCAACATCAGGAATGCGACTATGAATAATAAAGTTAATGCGTTTGCAGTTCTGTCTATTAATTTTCCAAGTAAAATTAACAGTAACATTAATGTTGCTCGTAAAACAGGCGGTCCAAATCCTGTCATGCAAGTATAACAAATAACGGAAGCCATTCCTATTAAAATTGAAAATTTGTAATTTATTCTTAAAACTTGAGAAAGAAAGAACCACATTCCGAAAATCATACTTACGTTCATTCCTGAAGCGGCAATAATGTGAGTTAGTCCGGAATGTTGAAATGAAATTTTCATCTCGGGAGTGGGGCTGATTGCATCATCACCAAACACAATGCCACCAAGGAGTTCTAATTCAGGAGATTTTATATTTTGAGCATGTATATTGACAATTTTGTTTCGTAGTCTGTTGAGAGAGGTAAGAATTTTGTAAATGCCTTTTTGAGGTTTTGAAATGAGCATGTAACTTCCGTCGTTTACAAATAATCTTGCATGAATATTTTGAAATTTTAAATATGTTGCATAGCAAAATTCAGAAGGGTTAGAAGCCTGCTTTGGTACGGATAGCCTTCCCGTGACGGAAATTATATCTCCTGTTTCAATGTTTTCGTAAGTGTTTTTTGGGGCAAAAAATGTGACTAAAACTTTTGAATTAACTTGTTTTTGAGGTTGTTTATATAAGTTGTATTTTTGGACATCAATTGTAAACTTTGTAAAATCATCGGAAGACGAAGATGGAAGAGAAATAACTTTTCCAACAATTGTAACGTCGTTTTTTGGAGCAATTGCACCTAATTCGTCATGAGTTTTTAAACGAAGAGAAATGTTAAGAAAACCTATAAGAAATATTAAGAAACATGCAATTATATATCTTTCGGAAAAAATATGTTTCTTTGCTGTAATAAAAAGAAATATAAAAATGGCAATTGCAAAAGGAGTAATACAACCTGTTAAAAAGCCTACAATTCCCAAGATATAACAAGTTACAAAAATTATAGTTTTACTCTGTTTTTCCATATAAAAAGTATCAAATAACTTCACAAATTTATCAACATTTTTTTTTGTGGTAATATAAAAATGTACAAGAGGTGAAAATGGAACATTTGACAAAAACAGTATGTGGGCTGACGGTAAATGCGGATACGTTAATCACAATGTGGTCTGTGATGTTGTTTTTGATAATATTTTCCTTGTTTGCGACGGCGAAGATGTCTATATTCCCGACGAAATTGCAGTCTGTTGCAGAAGCGATAGTCGGAATGTTTGTTAATTTAACAAACTCAATGATAGGCGGTAAAAATGCCAAAAAGCATGTTCCGCTTGCAGCATCGTTATTTCTTTTTATAGTAATGGCAAATTTATGCGGACAATTGCCGTTGAGAATGTTTCACCTGTCAAAAGGAGAACTTGCTTCTCCGACAAACGATATAAATTTGACGGCTGCAATGGCGGTAATAGTTCTTGTCTATTATGTAGCGGTCGGAATAAAGAAGAAAAAATTCAAGTTTTTCCTTCATGAATTTTCGTTTGTCGGTATTGTTATGGCGCTTGTTGAAATATTGGAAATGTTCACAAGACCATTAAGTTTGGCAATCCGGTTATTTGCGAATATATTTGCCGGAGAAGTTCTTGTATCTATTGCGTTATCAGCATGTGCATACTTTTTGCCGTTGCCGGTAATGTTATTTGAAATTTTGGTTGCTTTTATTCAGGCAACTGTATTTATGATGCTAACGGTAGCTTATGTAGGCTCCGCAGAAGGAGAAAGTCACTAATTAAGTTTTTATAAGGAGAAGAATTATGGCA
>CAZKAS010000070.1:0-7554 GCA_964550875.1 uncultured Muribaculaceae bacterium
TGTTTCTTTCTCTCCTTTTCTGTATATAAAAACAATTTAACGAAAATAATTAAAAATACTTCTATCCACAAATATTATTAAGACAGAAGTATAAGACTTATACAAACTTACAGTAATTAAAAAATTAGATTTTTTTTGTCAGTATTTTTACAATTTTATTCTTTAGTCTAATCAAGAATGATTTATTAAAGTTGGCAAAGTTTGCTTTGAAATTACAGTTTATTAATCTGCAACACATTTTGCAAGTATGTACCTTCTTTCTGCAAAGGCTTGCTTCCTTACTTTCCCAAAGTTCTTTTGGCGATTTTTCTAAAATAGAGCCGATAGGAACCATATTAAAGCAAAGTCTGACATCTCCATATGGATCGACGGCGAAATTTGTTGAGCCAACATCACATTTTATTGCTTTTACAATGTCTTCCGGATTATTAAAAAATATCTTATATGCTTCTAACTGTTCATATGAATTTGCTATTGAATGTCCGGCTCTTTTCATTTCAATTAAGTGGTCTATAATCGGCAATGCTTTTTCTGCCATTCCTTTTATTGTTTTTTTATATTCATCAGGAATTACGTAGTTATCTGTATCTAATCCTGCTGTCTTTGAGTATGGGTGAAATGATTGAGAATCTTCTATTAATTGAAACATTATATGCTTTAAATGATTTTTTGTTGCATATTCTACCAAATACACAATTTCATCTAAATTATCCGGTAACATCACTGTCGCAAGATTTATACTTAAATTGTCATTTCTTCCCTTTTTATAATTCATTATTTGCCACACAAAATCACAAATCTTTTGCGCAGAACCTTCTCTTCCTCTCGATTTATCGTGAATAGATTTATCAACTATTGAATTAAGAGAAACATTTAAACTTTCAAATCTTGTATCGATAATCTTATCTACAAGGTTTTCAACTGAAAATCCGTTACTCATTGAAGATACCTTAAAACCTATATCTGTCGCATATTCTGTCAGTTCAAAAATATCCGGTCGCAAAAATGGTTCCCCGCCTGAAAAACATATCCAGAAACCATCACCAAGCCATTCTCTAAGTTGCTTAAGTACATTTTTCCATTGTTCTGTAGTAAGTTCCTTTTTCATAACTTCGCCACCGACTTGCCATTTTGAACATGTTACACATTTCATTTGACATCTGTCTGTTATATCTATTGTAAGTATTTGCGGTTTTGAAGGAACTTTTGTACTCATTTCAACACTCCTTAATCCTTAAATTTATGTTACTCTGTAGTTAGTTTGCTGTCAACGCTTTCATATGTTTTATCTCTGAACGCTTTATACACCCTCTCTGCTTGCGAAGGTGGTAATAGTAACGCAATTTCAGGTAACGATAATAATGACAGTTTTTTTACATCTTTGAAATTTTTTCTAATAATTTTTTTACTTTTTTCCGAAAGACCTTTTATTCTGTCTAAAATAGACTCAAGTGCAGATTTCTCCCTTAAACTTCTATGAAAAGTTATTGCAAATCTGTGAGCTTCATCTCTTATTCTTTGAAAAAAATACAGTTGCTCTGAATTTTTCGGAAAAATAACAGGTTTAGATTGATGTGGTACAAAAATTTCTTCTTCTCTTTTTGCCAACGAAACAAAATTTATATCATTTATTCCCATTTTCTCAACAATTTCAATAACGCTCGAAAGCTGCCCTTTTCCGCCATCTATTATTATCAGGTCAGGATAATTTTCTTCTGTTAATTTTGAAAGTCGTCTTGTTAAAACTTCTTTCATTGATTTGAAGTCATCAGGTTTTCCTTTTTCTACGGTTTTTATTTTAAATTTTCTATATTGCGATTTTGACGGTGTACCGTTTTTAAAGACTACCATTGATGCGACCGTATTTGTTCCCTGTATATGAGATATGTCAAAACATTCTACTCTATGAGGAAATCGTTTTAATTTCAGTTTTTCACTTATGTATGCTCCAACTTTATTGTAATCTTCTGAAATTTCTTTCATTTTTGATATTTTTATTTTTTCATAATAATAATCGGAATTTTTCTTCGCTAATTCTACTATATCTCTGTTTTTATCGGTTATCTCTGTTGTAATTTTAACTTTTGAACCCTTTATTCCACTAAGCCATTTTTCTATTGTTTTAAGTTCTGCATTTTTTGTTGGAATAACTATTTCTTTTGGAATGTCTGTAGTCCTTGTATAATATTCATTTAAAAATGCATATGAAATATCCTCTTCTACGTCAAAATCTGATGAAGATAATTCAAAATCTTTTTTGTCGGTTAGTCTGCCGTCACGAATTTGAATGAGTGATACTGCGCAAATTCCGCTTCCTTCCGTAATTGAAACAACATCTTTGTTTACACTCGTTGATTCATATATTACTCTTTGTTTTTCTATTGTCTTTTTTATATCAAAATATGCATCTCTGTACTTTGCTGCCTTTTCATATTCTTCTCTTTCTGCGTAACAAAGCATCTCTTTCTTTAATTCTTCAATCAGTAAAAGTCTGTTTCCTGTTAAAAATAATTCAACATTGTTTAATATCTTTTTATATTCTTCAGATGAAATTAATTTTTGGCAAGGAGCAGAACATTTCTTGATATCATAATATATGCAAGGTCTGTTCTTGAATTTCGGTGTTTTGCATTGTTTTAACGGAAACAGCTTTTTCAGCAATTCTAATGTAGAATACATTGCACCGGAATCTGTATATGGACCGAAATATTTACCCTTTTCCATGTTAATATTGTGTTTTCTGACAATAACTATTCTTGGATATTCTTCATTCGTAATTAAAAAATATGGGTACTTTTTATCATCTTTTAAAAGTACATTATATTTGGGTTTAAATTTTTTTATAAGGTGCGATTCTAAAATTAATGCTTCTGTTTCTGTATTTGTTATTATAAACTCTATTTTTTCAATCTGTGGCACCATAACTCTTAGCTTCGGTGTTTCATGCTTCTTTTGGAAATATGAAGATACTCGTTTCTTTAAATTTTTTGCCTTACCTACATATATAATAATTCCGTCCTTATCTAAAAAACGATATGATCCCGGTTTCTCAGGTAATAGCTTTAATTGTTCTGTAATATTCTCCATATTTGAATTTTAACCTCTTATACTTTTCTTTGCAATTCCTAAATGTAAAAAATATTTATTAATTGGAAAAATTTTAATTCAATCTGAAAAAATTTTGATATAATTATATATTATATTATTTGAGGCAAATATGGATTTACAAGAAAATATTTTATTATTTAATGATTATGATGACGATGAGTTATATGAAGAAGAAGAAGAGTTAGAAGAAATTGAATCGAAAAATGAGCCTGAACACCACACTTATTCCTTCAAAAAAAACAATATTGAAACACTCTTTCAAAATTTAACAGAAAATCCTTCAGGAATGGAAAAAAAAGACTTTCGACTTACACTAAGCAACATCTACGATGTCGTTGATGATGAATTTGAAGGTACTTTTAATCAACCTGTTTCTATTTTAAGAGGTACCAATTTCTATTTATACGAAGAAAATAAAAAACCAACCATATTCGTTTATCCTAAAAATAACTTCGATTTTTGGCTGAAATCTAAAGGTTCTTTATACAGGTTTGTACCTAAAACAAAAGTTATTCATAATGAAGAACAGTACGGATATTCTATTCCTCTGGATATTATTTGGGAATATTTTTCTTGTTTTGCCGATGTAGAGGATAACAAAGATTTGACAAAATCTTATCTTGCCTTTAACAATCTTACTCAATTTGTATTAAAAGCAGTTCAAAAATTGTATTTTATTCCTAAAATTGTTAAATCTGAAAAATTATTTTCTGTTAAATATGAATTATTTTCTTTTACTTCGGAATTAGCAGATAGTTTAAAAAAAATTAATTCCATAGATTTTTCAATATGCTCTGAAATTAAGAATACAAAAGATTATTTAATTGATAACTACATAAATTATATTATTTTTAAATATATAGGTCTTAAAGTTTCAAAATTCAAAGAATATAAGGCTGCAATGTATTTTTTGAAACCGCTCCAACAAAAACGTTTTATACGTTCAACGGACATTGCTACTGCAATCTCTGATTGGTTAGACGAAATTTATATCGGTAAGTATGACATTGTTCCTGTTTTGAATATTTCAAAAATTACTGATGAAGACTTTGTTTTAACTATAACAATTAAAAATAAATCTGATGAAAATAATCCTGAAATATTACCGATAGACGTTCTTTATGAGGACAGAGAAACAATTTTCGATAAACCTTCTGATTTTGTTGTATCCGTTATCGAAAAACAACTTAATTATGCTTTAAAATATTATCCTGAACTTGAAACACTCTTTGAAGAAGAAAATGATTTCAAGTTGAAAATGAATGTTAACGAAGTTTATAAGATAATGGCAAATACTGCATATTACCTAAATAAAGCAGGAATTGAATTATTATTACCTGAGGATTTTGGAAATATCGTTGTACCTCGAGCATCTATAAATGCACGAGTGAAAGCCGGTAGAGAAGCTGAATTGGCTGAACTTTTGAATTTTGGTGCAAACAGTATGAATTTGAAAAATATTTTTGAATTTGACTACAAAATTGCAATCGGCGATGAAAAAATTTCAGTTGAAGAATTTGAAGAACTTACAAAAAATTCAAAAGGACTTGTTGCATACAAAAATATGTACATTCTTATTGAACAAGATGAAGCAAAAGCTCTCATAGATAAAGTCAAAAATCCTTCTATTGAAAATATGACAAGAGCAGAACTGCTCCATGCGGCTCTCTCAGGAAACGTTAAAGATTATGAATTTGATTATGATAGTGCGTTTGCAAATATTTTAAAAGATTTAACAAAAGTTCAGGAAGTTACTACGCCTGAAGGCTTAAAAGCAAGTTTAAGACCTTATCAGGAAAATGGCTTAAGATGGTTATATACTAACACCATAAAAGGATTTGGTACTTGTATTGCAGACGATATGGGACTTGGTAAAACAATTCAAGTTATAAGTTTAATATTAAAACTTAAAGAAGAAAATCGCATAAAAGGACAAGTGCTTGTTGTTTGTCCAACTACATTGCTTGGTAATTGGGTAAAAGAATTAAACGGTTTTGCTCCAAGTTTGAATGTTTCTGTTTATCACGGTCCGGAAAGAAAAATTGACGAAAACGCAGACGTAATAATTACAACCTTTGCCGTTTTAAGGATTGATATTGAAGAAATAAAGAAAAAATCTTGGGGTATGTTAATTGTTGATGAAGCTCAAAATATCAAAAATCCTGATACCTCTCAAACTATTGCGGTTAAATCTTTAAAGGCAGAATATAAAGTTGCAATGACAGGTACTCCTGTTGAAAACAGACTTACTGAGCTTTGGAGTATTTTTGATTTTATCAACAAAGGTTATCTCGGAACAATAAGAGAATTTCAAAAACGATATGCAGTTCCGATTGAAAAATTTAAACAAACTAATAGAGCGGAAAAATTAAAACTCTCTATTTCTCCCTTCGTATTAAGACGTCTAAAAACGGATAAAAGTGTTATAAGTGATTTACCTGAAAAAGTTGTTCTTGATGAATATTGTTACCTATCTAAAGCCCAAGCAGCGCTTTATGAAACAACTTTGAACAGCATTATGGGACAAATTTCAGAAGCGCAAGGAATAAATCGACGTGGTATGATTTTTAAACTTATTACTGCTTTGAAACAAATCTGTAATCACCCGTATCAATATAAAAAATCAGGTGAAATGACAAAAGATGTTTCAGGTAAATGCGATAAATTTATTTCTGTTCTTGACAGTATTATTCAGAATAAAGAAAAATCAGTTGTATTTACTCAATATAAAGAGATGGGAAAAATTTTAGTGCCTATCGTAGAAAATGAACTTCAAACAACACCACTATTTTTCCATGGTTCTCTTAACACCGCTCAACGTGAATCAATGCTTAAACAATTTCAAGAAGATGACGAGAGTAAAATTATGATTTTGTCACTCAAAGCAGGCGGTACAGGTCTTAACCTGACAAATGCTACAAATGTTATCCACTACGATTTGTGGTGGAATCCTGCGGTTGAAGATCAAGCAACAGACCGTACATACAGAATTGGGCAGAAAAATAATGTTATGGTTCACAGGTTAATTACACTCGGTACTTTTGAAGAAAAAATTGATGAAATGATTAAAAAGAAAAAAGAACTGGTTAATATGGCTGTATTTGAAGGTGAAAAAACAATTACTGACCTCTCTGACGAAGAAATTTATAACATATTTACTCTTTCATAACATCAAAAAAGCGGTTTAACTCATTTATAAACCGCTTTTTGCTTTTATGTTCTATTGTTTTATGAACTGTAATTAATAATGTCCTCTTTCAAGAATCATTTTTGAAGTTGTATCCACAGAATACCAGAATTTGCGTTCGTCTTTATTTCTATTTTCGCATTCTTCAAGATAATAATTAACTAACTCTTTTAATCTATCATTGACAGGTTGATTTTTTTTATTTAAAAATCCTCTACAAAAATCTAAACTTATTTCAAGGCTTTTTGCCCCAATTTCTTCACAAGTATCAATCCAATCTTTTATGTCTTTTTCTGTGTCATTATACCCTTCATCAATAATATAACGAACACAGACTTTTGTTTTATCGGCTGCCTTTTCAATATATTTACGAAGATTTTCTTTTACTTGGTCAAACTTATCTCGTTTCTTGATTTTTTTAAATACTTCTTTTGAACCTGCAGAAATTGTAACAGAAAATCTTGTTTTAGGGTTTTGAAGCATCTTAACAATTGTTTCTGAATATGCAATTCCTGATGACATTACATAGCAATAATAAAATCCGTGTTCAAGCATTAAATCCATCAATTCCGGAAATTCATCTAAAATTGCAACTTCTCCTCCCCCTATTTCAAATTGAAATTCCTCTGCGGGGGCAAGATACCCTTTTTCATGCAACTCTTTTATTACAGGATATGCATTAAAATAGTTTGATTTCTGAACTTTATCGGTAAATTTTTTCCTTAAAGGAGCCTGAAAACAATATTCACATTCGCAATTACAATGCAACCAATGAAAAATACTTAACTTCGTTATTTGTTGATTTTCTCCCCATTCTGCCTCAACAAATTGCGGACAATCCATACATCTTTCAGGATAAATGCCATTTTTACAATCCTCTATAACTTGATTGCGCCTTTTCATCATATCGTCGCAATCAGGAGCTTTTCCTTCTTCTTCATATGAATAAAAAATCTTTCCTGTATGTAATTCATTACAAGTCTTTATTTCCATTAGCATAAAACATAAGCTATGCAATATGTGACTGCAACATTTGAATTTCATTATTTCTCCTATGAAAAGCAGAGTTCATAAAAATAAACTCTGCCTTTATCTCATTATTTTACAACAATATTTACTAACTTGTTTGGTACAACTATAACTTTAACAACTTGTTTGCCTTCAAGAAGAGTTTTTATCTTTTCACTTGAAAGTGCAAGTTTTTCACGTTCTTACTGGCTGATATCCGCATCAACTTCAAGTTTATCTCTTAACTTTCC
>CAZKAS010000071.1:0-7487 GCA_964550875.1 uncultured Muribaculaceae bacterium
ATTTGTTTTTGTATATTTTGTTCCAAACAATATTTGGGATTGTAAAAATTTGTTCGCTTATATCTTTAGGAGAAAATCCATTTTCAATCATATTCGGAGAAATATTTACCTCTCCAAAATGGTGCGTATCGGAAATTTTCCCTGTTTTATCATCTAATGTTTGAAATTTACACATAGCTATATCGGCATTAGTTCTTTCAATAGTATCGTGCATTTTTTCAAGAAAAACATCTCTCGCAATATCATCTCCGTCAAGAAACATAATATATTTTCCTGAAGCATTTGATATTCCGATATTACGGCCTACACCTTGTTTTTGCCTTTTTTCAAGTTCAATTATTTTAATTCTTTTATCATTCTCGGCATAATTTTTGGCTATATTTAAAGTATTATCTGTTGATTTATCATCAAGTATAATAAGTTCAAAATTTTTAAAAGTTTGTTTTAATATGCTTTCAATAGATTCCGACAAATATTTTTCTATATTATATACAGGCATAATTACAGAAATTTCAGATTGCATAAAATTCTCCCAAAGACAATTATAACACAATATACATAAGTTGCATAAAATGTTTGTAATATGCTAAAATCGTGTAGAGAATGAGGAAAAATGTCAGATTATCAAATTGAACAAGATATAATAATTAAGGACGAATATCTCGCTGAAAAATATCAAAACAGACTTGAAATGCCAAAATACATAAGGTTAGATGCCAGTACCGTTTGCCAACTGCATTGTCCCTCTTGCTATATGAGAAAAGACAAAGAAGGTGTCAAAAACGGTTGTAAGGTTGGACATTTAAAATTTGAAAATTTTAAAAAGTTAATTGACGATAATATTTTGGAAAAAATAGAATTATCAAACAGTGGCGAGATTTTTATGAATCCGGAACTTGTTAAGATAATGGAATATGCTTTTATTAATGGGGTTAAATTATCTGTTACAAATGGTGTTAACTTGAATTATTTAACGGACGAACAGGCTGAAGCCTTAGTAAAGTATCAAATAGATACGATAACGGTTTCTATTGACGGAGCAAGTCAAAAAACTTATGAAACATACCGTGTTGGCGGTAATTATAAAAAGGTATTAAACAACGTAAAAAAAATTGTAAAATATAAGAAAAAATACAAAAGTCAATTTCCGTACATAAATTGGAAATTTATAGTTTTTGGTCACAATGAACACGAAATTGCAAAAGCAAAAAAAGAAGCAAAAAAAATCGGAGTTGATGAAATTATTTTCGATATGAATTGGGATAAAAATTATTCACCGATAAAAGATGCGGAATATGTAAAAAAAGAAACGGGAATTGATGCGTTAGATATTAATACATCACCAGTTGTTCAACTGCAAGAATATTTAGAAGGAAAAGTTGAATGGTATTTTTGTCGTGATTTATGGGAACCGCAGATAAATTGGGACGGACAAGTTCTTGGTTGCTGTGCAAATTACAAGAGTAATTTTGGTGGAAATGCGTTTAAAGAAGGTCTTTTAAATGCTTTAAATAATCCTAAAATGATTTATGCAAAAAATATGATTACAAATAACGCACCACCTATAGAAGGAATACCTTGTTCAAATTGTTGGTGTTACAAAGCAATGAGAGATGCCAATCTTTGGCTAAAATCTCCAAAAATTGAGGGTAAAGTGTAGTAAAAAATCTTGACACTCAAAAAAATAAGACTATTATAAAAGAATATTATTGTTAAAGAGGATTAAAATGAGGAAACCTAAAATTCCGTTAAAGGAAGAGTATCTTGTTGAAAAATATGAACATAAAGAAGATTTACCAAAAAGTATAAGGCTTGAGGCTTGTACAATTTGTCAACTTAATTGTCATTCTTGTTATATGCGTCAGGATCCGGAAGGTGTAAAGAATGGCTGCGGAAACGGAATGTTGAGTTTTGAAAATTTCAAAAAATTAGTTGATGATAATGATTTTGAAACAATAGAATTATCTAATCACGGAGAAATTTTTCTCAACCCCGAATTAGTTAAAATGATGGAATATGCTTACGAAAAAGGCATTAAATTGACTGCCGATAACGGAGTTAATCTTAATAAACTTACGGATAAGCAGGCAGAAGCTCTTGTTAAGTATGAGTTTGAAAATATTGTTGTTTCAATTGACGGAGCAAGTCAAGAAACTTATAAGCAATATCGTCGAAGAGGAAATTTTGATAAGGTAATTCAAAATATCGAAAAAATTAATTTTTACAAGAAAAAATATGACAAAGAGAAACCTTTTTTGAATTGGAAATTTGTAATTTTTGGTCATAATGAACACGAAGTTAAAAAAGCAAAAAGAATGGCAAAAAAACTGGGAATGGAGATTTTCTTCGCAACGAACTGGGATCCCGATTTTTCACCTGCAACAGATTTAGAACAGGTAAAAAAATTAACAGGTGTTTCAGGAGTAACGCATACTCCTCATTCTCGTTTGAAACAATTTATCAATAAGGAAATTGATTGGTATTATTGTAATTTTCTTTGGGAAGCACCTCAAATTAATTGGGACGGACAAATTTTAGGTTGTTGTTCTCTATATGACAAGAATTTTGGCGATAATGTATTTGAAGATGGTTTAATGAATGCTTTAAATAATCCCAAAATGATTTATGCAAAAAATATGGTTACGGGGAAAGCTCCTGCTTTAAAATGTATTCCGTGCGCAGATTGTTATGTATATAAAGATTTAAAAAAACAAAAAAATAAACTTTGGGTACCTTCTCCACACTTGGCAAAAATGGAAGAAAAAGCACGCTTAAAGCAAGAAGAACAACTTAAAAATGAAAAAACAACAGGCAAGAAAGCAACAAAAAAATCTAATAAATCTGTTTCTTCTAAGACAAAAAAGACAAAAGAATAAGTATTTATTGAATTATAAAGAACCTGACGTGATTTTAAGTTTATTTATCTTTAAAAATCAAGTCAGGTTTTTGTATTTATTATTCTTCAAATGCTTTTTGAATTGATTTTTCAAAAGGCGGTCTTAATATCCCTTTTTCTGTGATAATTCCGGCAATCAACTCATTTGGAGTTACATCAAATCCGGGATTAATAACGTTAACTTTTTCCGAACAAATCCAATCACCATTTATATGTGTAACTTCTTCTTTGTTTCTTTCTTCAATTTTTATTTCTTTACCTGACTTAATAGAGCGGTCAATAGTAGATAATGGTGCAGCAATATAAAAAGGTACATTATGGTATTTTGCTGAAATTGCTACGGTGTATGTTCCAATTTTGTTTGCGGCATCACCGTTTGCAGCAATTCTGTCTGCCCCCGTGATTACAACATCAATCATCTTTTTGTTCATAAAATATGAACACATTCCGTCTGTTATAAGGGTTGTATCTATTCCGTCTTCCGTCAATTCCCAAGTTGTTAGTCTTGCTCCTTGTTGACGAGGTCTGGTTTCGTCTGCAAAAACCTTTATCGTAGGATCTTTTGCATATGCAGAACGAACAACACCAAGTGCAGTTCCATAACCCACAGTTGCCAATGCCCCTGCATTACAATGTGTCAAAATTGTTGCACCCTTAGGAACAATTTCTGCTCCGTAATCCCCCATTTTTTTATTAATTTCTATGTCCTCATTCTCCATAACAACTGCATTATCTATAAGTTTTTGAGTAATTTCTTCAATTGAACAATTTTCTCTCAAAATCTCCAGTTGTTTATCTACTGCCCACATAAGATTTACTGCCGTTGGTCTTGAACTCTTTAAATATTCCCCTTTTTCTTTAAGAATTTTGTCAAATTCATTGCGGTTTTGAATATGTTTTTTCGCTTCAAGAGCAGCCAAAGCAACTCCATGAGCACCTGCTATTCCTATTGCCGGCGCACCTCTTACTATCATTGTTTTTATTGCGTCATACATTTCTTCGCAAGTCTTTATATCTACTAACTTAAATTCTTTTGGCAAAACAGTTTGGTCTATCATTCTTGAAACATTGTTGACCCATTCAATTGTTTTTATTTTTGAATTAAATGACATAATTTATTTCCTCTTCTTAATATTTAAACCTGTTTTATTATCATTTTGCGGCAAAATTGCAGATTGAGAATTATTAAAAACATATACCGATGCAAGTCCTGCAAATGCATTCATCATACCGCATAATATAGCTAAAAATAATACTATCATTATCATTACTGACAATCCGCTTTTCATTATCATTCCTATTCCCGTGTAATATGAAAATTTAAAAATCAAGGAAAGAATAAATGAACACGGAATAAAAATAATCGAAAATCCAATAAATGTCACAAATCCTGAAAGTCCTCCCCATAACATGCCCATCTGTTCATTCGGTGATGGTAATAGTGCAAATTTTTTCATTAGTACAATTATAATAAATGAAGAACAAAAAATTAACATTAATAAAATAACAATTCCTAAAAATGGTATTAATGCCAAAAATCCCGATATTACGCCAAATATTAGAGATATTATTGCCAAATTTTTTAAGTGTATCATTTAAATCTCTCCGCTTCTAATATGGCATACTGCCATCGCTATTGCATCTGCACTGTCGTCAAGTTTGGGAAAAACTTTGTACGTTATCAATTTTTTAACCATTTCCGCCACGTCCGATTTCGTCGCTTTTCCATATCCCGTTATCGACATCTTTATTTGTAACGGTGTGTATTCATAAATTTTTATTCCGCATTTTGCCAGTGTCGCAAGGATTACTCCCCTGCCTTGTGCTACAGTAATAATTGTTTTTTGATTTTTGAAAAAAAACAACTTCTCAACACTCGCTGCATCAGGTCTATACATTTCCAAAACAGTTGCTAAATCTTTTTCTATTTCGCAAAGTCTTGTTGCATCATCTAAATTCTTATCAGTTTGGATAGACCCTGATGTTATCAGGGTACACTCTCCGTCAATGTAATCTACTATTCCATAACCTACTATTGCGGTACCTGGATCTATTCCTATTATTCTCATATTCTAATAATAACGGTTCCAATA
This sequence comes from uncultured Muribaculaceae bacterium, assembly GCA_964550875.1. Classification (GTDB taxonomy): domain Bacteria; phylum Cyanobacteriota; class Vampirovibrionia; order Gastranaerophilales; family Gastranaerophilaceae; genus RUG841. The sequence goes on from CAZKAS010000071.1 coordinate 4,990, forward strand.
ATAAAAAACAATCTATATTTTTTAATTTTAATCGTATAAATTTCTCTCCGTTTTTGATTATTGAATTTTAACCGTTTTTATCTCGTATGGATTAAAATACAATATATTATTCGTCGGAGATGATTTCTGTTCCGTTAAATCCGTTTCAATCAGTTGTTTACATTTTACGGTACAAAGTTCTTTTTCTTCGGAATAATTAACAAACCTTGCAACAAGTTCATTCTTCAATGTCTTTTTTACTGCGGTAACTCTGATTTTCTCGTTATCTTTAACTATGAATTGCTGATTTTTCAAACTACCAAAGAATAAAATCGGCGGATTGAAAATTTCATCACAAATTTTATACAAATTTGTTACCTTTTGTGTAAAAGTAAATGCAATTGTTGCTTTTTGTTTTCCTAACATCTGCATTTCAGGCGTTTCAATCGGTGGCCCTGCAGGTGTCCCCCTCGTCGGATTTGTAGGATTTGAGATAATTCCTATTGCACTCAAAAGTGTGACTGCAAGATTTGTCTTGTATAACTCAACTTCTTTTAAACCGTCAGTAATAATTCCTACTCCGTTCGCCCACGCAAATCTGTTGATAGGCATTGTATTCTGTTTTAGTTCTTTTCCTCGTGGCGCCGGAATTTTGTCATTTAATTCATAATTTGGGTCAAACTCTCTCGTCACCGTCTTGTATAAATCTTCGGAAATCGTTTTTGTAACCGCTTCTTCCGTATTAAAAACAACCTGAAGTTTATGGTTTTGGGATTTGTTTTCATATTCTAAATCAACTTTGACAAATTTTGCTCCTGAATTAATTATAAATTTTGTTTTTATTTCATGTCTTGGCGCTATCATAGAACGTCTTTTATCTGTAGATTTTTCAGGAATTTTTATATCAAAATTAACATTTAAAATTGCCATAAAATTTTTATTTTCAATTTTATAAGATTTTATTTTAGAAATTATTCTTACGTCATCTTTTAATGGCGCAAAATTATAACTGTCACCTACGTTTGCAACATCTGTAAATTTTATAAAATCTTTATAATTTTTTTGATTTTTCTTATCCGTTACGATAATACTATTTCCACTGATTTTAACTTTAATATACTTATTTTCAACAGAATTTTTGCAAACCTTTATATCCCTATCATCAAATATGTCATTCTTTGTAATTGCTTTCGTGGAAAAAGAAGGAATATCTTTTAAATTGATTGCATATTCTGTTATATCAGTATAATCTTCCGTGACAGGAATTTTATTTGAATCATATAAAATCTCGTCAGCAAATCCTCTCGTCTTTCCGATTTTAACCGCATTCAAGGCTGATGGAAGTTTTTTGTCCGTTTTTATCGTCGCTATGCCTGTATAATTACTGTTTGACAAGTTTAATGCAACAATACCTTCCGAACCGGAAATATCTCGAATACAACGTTTTTTTATTCCGTCCGCTATTTCTTCTACTTTCTCAAATCTTGTCATTACCTCTTTACAAACTCTATCCGTTGAACAACCATATATGCTGTCGTGTGCATGATTTTTAATTAAGGTTTTGTATGCATAATCAATTTGCCTTTGACGACTCTTTTTACCATAAAACGTTGAATTGATTGCATCAAACATTTCTGCTTCACTCAATTTTCTTTCGCAAACCGCATTTGCTTGTTTTATGTCATTTCTCGTTGAGTAAACTCCTTGCAATATAAAAGTCTTGTCATTGTTTAAAAATTCACCTTCAACAATAAGTCGTTCCTCATCTTTAATTTTTTTGAAATATTCAAATGGGTTAGAAATTATAAATTCGTATTCATTTTTGAAAACTTCATTAAGTTGAGAAACGATTTTGGGTAAATTATCACACGCTTTGAGGTGGTCTGCTCCAATCGGCAAAAGAACATATTCTCCGGACTTTGCAGCAATTTTATCAAGATATTTTCTTAACCCTTCCGATTTCTTGCTAAAATCTATATCACAATTTAAAAAATCATTGAAATATCCCTGAATAAGATTTGTAGTCTTTATATCATTCCAAACAATATCTGCGGGTAAATCTCCTATACCTCTCCATATAACTGCTTTATCAAGATTAGCAGCTTTTAAAATCTCATTCACTGACACACAATGCCCAAATGTGTCGGAGAGATATGCGATAAAATCCTTTTGCCCCCATTCTTGAGATTTCTTTAACCCATAATACAAATTACGAAGCAAACCTTCTCCGCTTGTTAAAAATTGGTCGGCTGAACAACAAAACGGACCAACATGCAATTTTTTTTGCTTTATTAAAGATTTTATTAAATTTTCTCTTTCGGGAAAAATTTCAAGATAATCTTCAAGCGCTACCGTCTGTCCGTCAAAATAAAATTCTGACAACTCACCTCTTTGCAATTTGTCAAAAATGTCATCGACAACTTCTATTAACCTTAATCGAAATTCTTCAAATTCCCTATACCACTCCCTGTCCCAGTGAGTGTGAATGTACATTATTACTTTTTTCATTCTTTAATTAT
>CAZKAS010000072.1:0-7245 GCA_964550875.1 uncultured Muribaculaceae bacterium
TGCAAAGAAATTATCCTTTATCTCTGTTTCCTCTTTATACTCTTCGTATAATGTCCTCTCTGCGTAGATTTCATCTACTTCTGCATGAATCTTATATGCAAAATTTCTTAAACAATTATCACAAACTGCGTTAATTTTTGCATCTACATATCCCTTAACATTTATAAAACCACCACCTACTCTTTTTACAATAAAATGAGCCTGCGCAGGTTCTGTTAAATCTATGCCTTCCGGAGTATCTTCAAAATCGAACTCCAATAAATCATTTTTTGCCTGTTCTAATTCTTCAATCGTTACTTTCATATCTATATTCTATTTTTTTGTATCTCTTTTTGTCAATATATTAAAATCTTGCAAAAAAAAATGACGACTTTAAAAAAGTCGTCATCTATTTTCTTTTTTAATGTACTATCCTACATACTTCGGTGTCGAGGAAACTACTGCATTAGCTAAAGATTCATTTACTCCTTGCTCTTCTGCTTCTATTTTTGCAATTCTCGTTTTTATACAAGCAAGTCTTGAATCCAAGTTCTTATCTATTGTTTGCAACATGGTTTTATATAGTTGCAAATAAGTAACATTCGGAATTTCTCCCCCATTCTTAGGAGTATTCTCCGCTTGCTTATTCATTGCCTCTTCTGCTTTTTGTATATTGGCAATGTCTTTGGCTATTTCCGCTTTACGATCCTGAAGCATCATTGTTTCATAATTCAATTGATTCTTTCTTGCCGTATTAGCCAAACTTCTTGCAAATAAAAGTGCGTAACCCATCTAAACCTACCTTGTTTCGTTTAACGTTCTTCCCTTCAAAAATACGTGTTCATTGTTTTGTGCAATTAATTTTTGCATCTGATCAAGTTTGTATTTTTGATAACTTACACGATATTTCGCCATTTTCATCTTTTTCCCGATTGTCAAAAAATCCTTCAATTGAGAAACAATTGTAGCTGAAAAAGACTTTATCGGGTTGTTCCTATCCAAATATGCTCTCGAAAAACGAAGAAAATTTCTTAGTCTTGAAATGCATAACGTAAATTTATTAGGAGCCATTTGACGATTATATCCTTTCTAAAATAATCAACAAAATTTCTTTCATTATTCTGTTACGTATTGGTGTAGCCGGCTCCGAACAAACCTTAACACCCAACAACGAAATAATACCCATTTTCCATTTATTTTATTGATAATTCTTTTTTATATTAACATATTTTTACAAAAATAAAAAGAGTTACTGATAAATTTAGAAACAATATATAATATTTGACGAAGTTTTCAATCTAAAAAATTTTTACGAAAAATACATTTTTTATAAACAATATCTTAGTTTTAATCTGCGATTTTATGGTATTATACTGTGGAAAACAAGGAAATAGAGGATAAAAGCATGATTAAAGTTGCTGTTGCCGGTGCATTGGGCAAAATGGGACGAGAAGTTATAAAAGCAGTTACTAATGATGAAGAATGTAAACTGGTTGCTGCAATTGATAAATTTGAACTTGGAAAAGATATCGGACAAATTGTTTTAGGTGAAGAAAACGGCATTTTGATTTCAGATGAAGTCGATACGAACGAAAAACCTGACGTAATCATTGATTTTACTCAACCTTCAACAATTTTCGATAATGCAAAAAAATATATTAATAACGGAATTGCTCCCGTAATCGGTACAACCGGTTTAAAACCGGAGCAAATAAAAGAACTTGAAAATCTTTCTAAAGCGAAAAATGTGGCATGCCTTATCGCTCCAAATTTTTCAACAGGAGCAATCTTGATGATGAGATTTGCAAAAGAAGCGGCAAAATATTTCAATAATGCTGAAATTATTGAACTTCATCACAATCAAAAAAAAGATGCTCCTTCAGGTACTGCCGTAAAAACTGCTGAACTTATGGCAGAAGAAAATAACTGTTTTACAACCGAAAATTGTGCGGAAACAGAGCTTTTGACAGGCGCAAGAGGCGCAACTGCAAAATCTCAAATTCATATCCACTCTGTAAGAATGCCCGGATATTCTGCATCACAAGAAGTTATACTCGGTTCAACGGGACAAGTTTTAACAATCAGACACGATACTTCTGACAGAACTTGTTATATGAACGGTGTTTTACTTGCCGTAAAACACGTTGCAAACAACAAAGAATTTATCTACGGTCTTGATAACATAATGTAACATTTTACCGCTATTATGCTTGACGTGGTAATATATATCAAAAAGACAAATGAGGAAGATTATGAAAAAACCTAATTTAGCAGTTCTCGGCGCAACCGGCGTTGTAGGAAGAGAAATTTTATCAATATTGGCGGAAAACAATGTTCCTTTTGAAAACATCAAGTTTCTCGCAAGTTCAAAAAGTGCAGGTAAAAAGATTGAATTTAAAGGAAAAGAGTACACTATAGAAGAAGCTACCCCTGATTCCTTTGAAGGAGTAAATATCGTTCTTGCTTCAGCAGGAGGCTCAACAAGCCAAGCTCTTGCAAAAGAAGCCGTAAAAAGAGGTTGTGTTTACATTGACAATTCAAGTGCTTTCCGTATGGAAAAAGATGTTCCGCTTGTAATTGCAGGTGTTAACCACGAAGATTTAAGAAAACATAACGGAATAGTTGCAAATCCTAATTGCTCAACATCTCAATTAATGCTAGTTTTAAAACCGCTACATGATTATGCAACAATTAAAAGACTTATCGTCAGTACTTATCAAGCTGTAAGCGGAGCAGGACTTGCCGCTATCAACGAACTTCGTGAAAGCACGGAAGCAAATCTTAAAGGCGAAAAATTTGAAAATAAAAAATTTGTTAAAGATATTGCTTTTAACGTAATTCCACAAATCGACGTTTTCTGCGATAACGGATATACAAAAGAAGAAATGAAAGTCGTTAATGAGACAAAAAAAATTCTTCACCTTGAAGAAAAAACTCCAATTACTTGTACAGCAGTAAGAGTTCCCGTTTTCAACAGTCATTCTGAAGCGGTTACTATTGAATTTGAAAAAGAAATGACTCCCGAAAAAGCAAGAGAATTACTTGAAAACGCGTGGGGTGTTGAGGTTATGGACGATATTGACAACATGGTATTCCCGACACCTAAAGATACCGCAGGTAAAAATCCTGTATATGTCGGAAGAATTAGAAAAGATATTGCTTTTGACAATGGACTTTCTCTCTGTGTGTTGCGGATAACCTCAGAATTGGCGCCGCTTTGAATACCGTCAGAATTGCCGAAAAAGTTATTGAAATGGAATTATTCTAAAAAGGAGAATAAAATGAGATATGACGCAGGAGAAGTTATAACTGCAATGATTACGCCGTTTGATGAAAACGCAAAAGTTGATTATGCGGCACTTGAAAAATTAGTTAATCACCTCATTGAAAATGGCAGCGATGCAATTCTTGTCGCAGGAACAACAGGAGAATGCCCTACTTTAACACATGAAGAAGAATGGGACGTTTTGCGATTTGTTCTTAAAACGGTCAATAATCGGGTAAGAGTTATTATGGGAACCGGCTCAAATTGCACTGAAACAGCCATTATGACTGCGAAAAAAGCAGAAGAAATAGGTGCTGATGCAATCTTAACTGTCGTTCCTTATTACAACAAACCTAATCAAAGAGGTATGATTGCTCATTTCGGAGCAGTAGCAGAATCTGTAAAACTTCCGATTATTTTATACAATATCCCGGGCAGAACAGGCGTAAATATGCTACCTGCAACGATTGCAGAGCTTGCAAACAAGTACAAAAATATCGTTGCAGTAAAGCAAAGCAATGGTGATTTGGACTTAATAAGTGATATGAAAAAACTTTGTCCTGCTGATTTTGCTATATATTCTGGCGATGACAGTCTTACTCTTCCTATGATGTCTTTGGGTGCTACAGGAGTTATCAGTGTCGCATCACATGTGATAGGAAAAGAAATTAAGGAAATGATTACTCTCTTTAAAGCCGGTAAAATTCAAGAGGCGCTCGAAAAACATCTCGAAAATTATCCGTTCTTCAAGAAAATTTTCATGTGCCCAAATCCTATACCAATAAAAGAAGCCCTTTCAAAAATGGGTATAATCAAAAATTATCTCAGACTTCCGCTTGTTAATATGACAGAAGAAGAAAAGAGTGATTTTTATTCAATTGCAGATAAATACATAAAATAATAAATCTGCTTTAAACTTTTTAAAGGTGCTTTAAGCACCTTTTTTATTCTAAAAATTATTATGATAAAATAAAACTATGTCTAACAATCTAAAACGCACTCTAAATCTGAAAGATGCCATTTCAATTGTTGCCGGCTCAATGATTGGAAGTGGTATATTTATTGTGTCTTCAGAAATTTCAAGACAAACAAATTCCATTATAATGCTTTTGTTATGCTGGGTTTTGGCTGGAATTACAACCCTTTGCGGTGCATTATGTTATGGAGAACTTTCCTCTACTATTCCTGATGAAGGTGGTCAATACGTATTCTTAAAAAAAATATACAGCGAAAAATTAGCATTCATATACGGTTGGACTTTGTTTACCGTCATTCAGACAGGTACTCTTGCCGCTGTAAACATAGCATTTGCAAAATTTATTGGTTTAATCTTTCCTGTTATTTCTGAAACAACAACAATTTTTTCAATTGGTAATTATCAATTATCACTTCAAAGATTATTTGCTGTTATTACCGTAATTATACTGACCTTTATCAACTCTCGAGGCGTAAAACAAGGTATGCTCACTCAGCATTTATTTACTTTGACAAAAATATGTTCAATGATTTTAATTATCAGCATTGGATTACTTGTTGGATTTAATTTGGAATGTTTAAGGTCAAATTTAGCACTCACTAGTAATTCAATTCCTCACGGATTTGAGTTTTTCAAAATTTTGTCAGTTGCAATTGTCGGCTCAATGTTTGCTTCAATAACTTGGAATAACGTAACTTTCATCGCTTCAGAAATAAAAAAACCGCAAAGAAATATTCCGCTAGCATTATTGTTCGGTACAATTGCTGTTATAGTTCTCTATTTTTTAATAAATATAATTTATGTAGGAACCATGCCTTTAGAAACAATTCAAAACTCCCATCAGGACATTGTTGCCGCAGAGTTGATAAACACCATTTATGGTCACGGAGGAATGGTCTTTATTGCAATAATCATCGCAATTTCTGCATTCGGCTGTTCAAACGGAATGATTATGACAGGCTCAAGAGTTTACTATAAAATGGCAAAAGATAAATTATTTTTTAGGTCTTTAGCAAAAATTAACCGAAAAACAAAAGTACCTGAAAACTCTTTGTGGTTGCAATGTTTTTGGATTTGTATGTTGATTTTGTGGGGTTCTTATTCTCAACTTTTGGATTATGTAATATATTCCTCTCTTATTTTTTATGCAATAACAATTTTTGGCATTTTAAGAATGAGAAAACTCTACCCTAAAAAAAGAGGTGTTGCAAAGGTTCCAAACTTTATAATCTTTATATTTATAGTAATGGCAACTTTTATCATTACAGGATTAACTTTTTACAAGCCTCAATATACAGTTCCGGGACTTTTAATAACTTTGGCAGGAATTCCGATTTATATATATAGAGATAAACTTCGCAGAAAAAATATTATTCAGTCATAAAAAATTAATGTTATAATCAAAGAAAAATACAATAGAGGTATATTTTGGTATCAAGAATTTACACGGGAGTTTTAACAGGATTAACGGCGCATAAAGTTACAACGGAAGTTGACGTAAATAATTCTCTTCCTTCCGTAATTATTGTCGGTTTGCCCGATACGGCTGTTTCGGAAGCAAAAGAGCGTGTTCGCTCTGCTATAAAAAATTCAGGATATTCTTTCCCTACAAAAAAAATCACTGTAAATCTTGCTCCGGCAGATATACGAAAAGAAGGCTCGGCATACGATTTACCCATCGCAATCGGCATTTTATGCGTTGACGAAGTAGTAAATCATGAAAAATGTCAAGATTATGCATTTATAGGGGAATTATCTCTAGACGGCTCTCTTCGCCCCATAACAGGAGTATTACCTCTGGTTGCAGGACTCAAAACATTAGGAATAAAAAAAATTATAGTACCCTTTGAAAACGCAAAAGAAGCTGCTTTAATTCAAAATATTGAAGTTTATGGAGCAAAACACCTTACTGATGTTGTAAATCATTTCACAGATGATGAAGAAAGCCATAAACCGATTGAAAAAACTTACTTTGACATAAAAGAATATATGTCCGCTGAAAATGACAATTTTACTTATGATTTTAAAGATGTAAAAGGACAATTTAAAGCTAAAAAAGCACTGGAAATTGCGGCTGCAGGCGGACATAATATCTTAATGTCAGGTTCCCCCGGCTCAGGAAAAACTCTGCTTGCAAAATGTTTTGCCTCGATTTTACCTCCGCCCGAACCTGATGAAGCAATTGAATTAACTAAAATTTACAGTATCTCAGGATTAATTGACTCAGAACACCCTCTCATAACAAAACGTCCATTCAGAACTGTTCACCATACTGCCTCATCAGTCGGCATAATCGGCGGCGGTTCAAATCCAAAACCGGGAGAAATTACTCTCGCTCATAGAGGTATTCTATTCTTTGATGAAGTTGTTGAATTTCCAAGACAAGTTTTGGAAGTCCTGCGACAACCCTTGGAAGATGGAGAAATTGTAATTTCCAGAGCCCAAACAAGCATAAAATATCCTGCTAAATTTATTTTCGTTGGTGCGATGAATCCTTGCCCTTGTGGCTACTACGGTGACAAAGAAAAAACATGCTCTTGCTCTGAATTTCAAATTCAAAGATACCGTTCAAAAATTTCAGGCCCTCTTCTGGATAGAATAGATATACAAATAGAAGTTCCCAGATTAAACGCTGATGAATTAATAAGTAAAAAATTTGAAAGTGAACCTTCCTCAGAAATAAGAAAAAGAGTTATTCTTGCAAGAGAAAAACAAATTAAAAGATATCAAGGACTGGGTATTTATACCAATTCCGAATTAACCCCAAAACTCATTAAACAATTCTGTAAACTTGATGAACAATCAGAAAATATATTAAAATTAGCAGGCAAAAAATTTAACATTTCAGGTCGTGGCTACGACAGACTCTTAAAACTAGCAAGAACTATCGCTGACCTGGCAAATGTTGATAACATTTCTGCAACGCACATTTCGCAAGCATTACAGTATAGAAATTTTATGGAAAATAATTAAATAAAAAGGGCGGCATAATTGCCGCCCGAAAACTGTGGTAAGTGTGTGAATG
>CAZKAS010000073.1:0-7194 GCA_964550875.1 uncultured Muribaculaceae bacterium
GTAATCAATGCTGAAAAGGTAGTGGTAACGGGTAAAAAAGAAACAGATAAAATGTATTATTCCCACACGGGATATCCTGGAGGATTGAAAGTAACATCATTCAAAGATTTAGTTGCAAAGAATCCTTGTGCTGCAGTTGAAAAGGCTGTAAAAGGTATGTTGCCTCACAACACTTTGGGACAAGAACAATTTAACAAACTCAAAGTATATGCAGGACCAAATCACCCGCATCAAGCACAAAATCCGATTTTACTCGATGACAAGGAGGTTAAATAATGGCTGAAAAGATGTATATGGCAACAGGCAGAAGAAAGACCTCAACAGCGGTTGTAAAACTTGTTAAGGGTAAGGGCAGAGTGTTTGTTAACGGTAAGACGCTTGCTGCTTATATTGGTAACAGACCTGCACTTGAGATGATGATATATCGTCCGTTAGCATTAACAGACAATCAAACGAACTTTGATGTAAGAGTTAAAGTTGTAGGTGGTGGTGTTTCATCACAATCAGGAGCAATCAGACATGGTATTTCAAGAGCTCTTGTAGAATACAATGAAGAACTCAAATCTGTTTTGAAGTCAGAAGGATTGCTAACACGTGATGCACGTGAAAAAGAACGTAAAAAATACGGTCGTAAAAGAGCAAGAAAGAGATTTCAATTCTCAAAACGTTAATTTGTTTTTACTTCGTATATGGAGCAATTCAGAAACGAAGGGAATATTCAAAAATCAAAAATCCTCTTGTTTTTGCAGGGGGATTTTTATTATATTATATTTATATGGAAAAAGAATATTTTGTTTTATACACACCCAAAGAAATGGAAAAAGCGTACTCATTGATTGAAGGTAATTTATTGAGAGCGCAGTTTTTTGATATTTTAGACGGTGATGATGATATTTATAAACAGGTTGCATTGATAAAACTTGATGGAATACAAACAAAAGAAGAGGCAATCATTTTAACATCTGTTTTGACGGGGCAGCATGGACCTGTTCGTGAGATTTGTTCGGCAAAAATAAATGATTTTTTAAGAGATAAGGAGCAACGAATATTTTTTGAGGGAAAAGAGATAAGAGAAATATTTTTAAATGCACTTAATGACATTATTCCTACAGTTGCAAGAAATATTATAGAGGTAATAAAGTTTTTACCTGAGCAAAAATTTATTCATGAGGCATTAAAAGATAGAATATTAGCGCTTGAAGATTATATAGAAGATGCCCAATCTCTTTCAAATCATGAGATAATTAAAAAAACATTCAAATTGTACTGGTATCTTGAAGCGTTTGCGGAGCTGGTTGAGCAAATTGAGAAAGATGAAAGATTTGTCAAAATTATAAAAAGCAATTATAATCATGAAGATTATACTATTCGTGAGAAGGTTTCAAAAATACTTTCCAAAATCGAAGGATTTGAAGAATATAAGGAAATATTGAAAAATGATACAAATCCATACGTATCTGCGATATTAGAATAAATCGTGTTATAATGAATGCGAGGTTGGAAATTTGTTTTATTTAACATTTATCAAATTTTTGAAATATTTTGGCAAGGGTCATGAGCGTCAGATGTTGCTAATGGGATTATACACGTTTTTGACAAGTTTCTTTGAATTTGCGAGTGTTGCGATAATATTGCCATTTTTGATAATGTTGATAGATCCGAGTTTAATGTCGCAAAATTTTTTTCTAAAAGCTCTCAAACAAATTTTTCATTTACCGGACGATGCAGCTGTTTTTAAGTTTGCAGCATTGGCTTTAATAGTGATGATTATTCTAAAGAACATTTACGGAATTTTTATTATGTTTTGGCAGAATAAACTATTAAGAGAGTGGGCATTAGACATAAAAGAGATGTTCATGAGAATGTATTTATATTCACCTTTTCAAATGAACAGTAAAAGTGGAGATAGTGATAGATTTTTTTCTATTTCAGAAACGGTAGATAATGTTTTTGATAATTTTGTATTTAGGGTTATAGTATTTACATCAAATACACTTGTTGTTGGCTTAATATTTTTGTGGATGATATATTTGTTGCCGAAATATACGATAGTAGCGGCATTATTTTTCACAATATCAGCATCTTTGCAAAACAGAATAATTTTCATGAGGTCAAAATATTACGCAGATGAGCGTTACAAATTGGAACAAGGTCCATATGATATGCTTTTAGACAGTTTAAGATGTTTAAAAGAGATTAAGATAACGAGTTCTGAAGATTTTTTCTTTGGGATATACAGACGACTTTCAAAGAAATTACTTCCATTAAATGAAAAGATAAATCTTCTTCCGATAATTCCGCAATATATAATTGAAATAGTATTTGTAATTACTATTATAATATTGTTTATAGGAATTTTTAATGAATACGGATTAAATAAAGAAAACATATTAATAGCGTTAGGTGTAGTTGCCATTTCTCTATTCAGAATATTGCCGTTAATGTACAAGAGTCAAGTTTGTATAAATTATATGGATATGTATAGAGAATATCCTGATAGAATATTTAGTTTGTATGATTCGTTTAAAGAATACGAAAATTACATTTCAGCGCCGACGAAAGAGAGAATGGTACTTGAAAAGGCTGTAACCGTAAAAGATTTATGTTATTCGTACGACAATGTTGATTGGGTGTTACAAAATATCAATTTTACGGTCAATAAAGGTGAATACGTAGGAATAATAGGGCTTTCAGGAGCAGGAAAGACGACGTTGGTAGATTGTTTGACGGGCTTATTGATAGGTAATGGAGATATTTACATAGACGATGTCAAATTAGAGGCTCAAAATGTCAAGAGTTATCAAAACATATTAGGTTATGTTTCTCAACATACGGATACGGTGAAAGGAAATCTTGTTACGAATGTGGCATGGGGTATTCCAAACGCACAAATTGACAGGGATAGAATTGATGAAGCATTAAAGGAAGCCAAATTGTATGACCAAATTATGGAATCGCCAAATGGATTAAATACGGTTATTAATAGGGACGGAACAGGGCTTTCTCAAGGACAAATGCAAAGAATAGGTATTGCAAGAGCATTTTATCGTAAGCCTGAACTTTTGATATTTGATGAAGCGACTTCTTCTCTTGATTTAAAAACCGAAAGCGAAATAATGGACATTCTTGCAGATAAGAAGGGCAAATTAACGATGATAATTGTTTCACACAGAATGAGTACTTTAAAATTGTGTGATAAGATTGTTTATATGTCAAAGGGAAAAGTAGTTGATATAGATACGTTTGCCAATCTTACGCAAAAATATGCACAATTTGCAGAATTTGTTCAACTTTCAAATGTTTCATCTAACTAAAAATAGCAGTAATTTATAAATCATGCCCGACATTTATGATAAACTTTTATCAGGAGGAAAAATGGCTGTTTATTTTTTTTACGGAAAAGAGGAGTATCTTCTTTCAAAGGAAATTAACAGAATACAAACGGAATTAGTTGACGAAGCATTCAAGTCAATGAATTATCGAGTATATTTTTCTCCGACATTTGAAGAACTTTTAGAAATATGCGCAACGGCACCATTAATGTTTGGGAATATTTTGTCAGTTGTTCATATGGAAAAATATTTTTTCAAGACAGGGAATAAGAAACAGGAATTAACGGAAAAGCAATATAAAGATTTTGAGTTTGCCCTGCAAAATATGTCGGAAACAAATAATATCATATTTGTATGTAATGTTCCTCGAGAAGAAGATAAGAAAATTGACAGCAGGACAAAATTGTTTAAGATGTTTGCCAAAATGGCGAATATGAAAGAGTTTCCTCAATATCGAGATTTTGACAGAGAATTGCAATCAGTAATAATTTCGATGGCGAAAGAGAAAGAACTTATGATTGATACAAAAACCGTAACACATTTGATTGAGAGATTGGGAGTTAATTTACGGTTGATAGAGACAGAACTTACAAAACTTCAGATAGCAATATATCCAAATAAAAAGGTTACAAATTCAGAAATAGAAGAGTATTGTTCATTGACGGAAAATGTTTTTGAACTGGCAGATTTAATAGTCGGAGAGGATAAAAATGCAGTTATGAAGCAATTTTCTGCGGTAATAGAAAAAAATCACCCACTTCAAGTGATAGCACTTTTGCATGCTAATTTACACAAATTAATTTATTTGAAAACTTTTGAGAAGGAAAAATCGGTTAAAACATTATCATCAGAACTTTTTATTCCTGAATACCCGGTCAAAATATTATTGGAAAAGATTAAGTGTAAGACGTTAAAAGAACTTTTGAATTTAAAACACTATTTGTGCGAAGCGGAAATAAAGATAAAAACAGGACAAACTCAAAATCCGGAATATCTTTTAGAGAGTGTATTTTTGAGGAGTTAAGATGTTTGAAAAGTTCAGTGAAAAATATTATTCTCTTTCAAAGTTTTTTGAAGCAATGATTGAACGTGATAATATTTCAGTACCAAATTCAATAATATTGCATGGTCCGGATATAATTGCTCAATATTATTTTGCAATGCAACTGGCGAGAGGAGCAAATTGTCTTGGCGAAAAAGGACATTTATGTGAATGTCAAAATTGCAGATGGATAAAGTCAAACGAACACCCTGAGGTAGTGACGGTATCAAAGATTAATTCAAAACCGGAAGGAGATGAGTCGAAGTCAGTTATTTCCGTAAAACAAATTGAGGCAATTAAAGACAAATTGGTTACTTCATCTGATTATCACAGATTTTTTATTTTTTGTGACGCTGAACTTAGGGAATTTTCAGCTTCAGAAAAAGCACAAATGGAGTTTTTTGAAGGATTTGGATTAAAATTTCCCGAAAAAGAAAAGGGTTGGGTGCCGTTGGGGTTGACCAAAAAGTGTTTTACGGAAGTAGTAGCAAATGCATTGTTGAAATCGGTAGAAGAACCACCTGAGGGAGTTACGTTTATTTTTTTGACGGAAAATCTTGAAAATATTATTTCGACGATAGTTTCACGTTCACAATCTTTTTATGTTGCAGGCAATTCAAAACAAGAGGCAGATTTGTCTTATTTGAATGATCAATTTGCAAATTATCCGAACATAGATAAGGGAAAGGCACTTTTAATTTCCGAATATTGTGTAAAAATAGCGAAAGAAAGGAATATTCCAATAGTCAGAGTAATGGTTGATATACAGGCATATTTAACTAATTTAATGAGAAAGAATACGCACAATATAATGTTGAAGAAAAAAGGATATGCGGATATTGATAAAATTCAGCAATTAATAAATATGTTAAATTTTGGAGTCAAAGAACAGACAATGGCGGACGAGATAGGATATATTTTAACGGAATGATATTAAATATTTTTCTAACCGTTGAACATAATATTTATTTAATGATATAATCACAACACAGTTTGAAATAAGAGGGTAAAATGAATAAAAATCAATCAGTAGGAGTTTTAATAGTAGCGGCATTGTTGATATTATCGCTTGTGTCGATGTTGTTTAACGGAAATCCTTCAATGACGAAAGAGTTGTCATATTCACAGTTTGTTTCATTGGTGAAGAAGGCAGAAATTAAATCAGTAGAGATAGAAAGGGATACTTTAATTGCGCACCCGATAAAGGACGAGGTTAAAGCACCTTCAAATATGCCGTTTTCAAAGCTTCAACCGACCGCATCAAAATTGCAATATAAGGTAATAATACCGATTAATGATCCGACAATGATACCATTGTTGGAAAATAATAATGTTGAAATCACAATGAAGAACTTTGATGATTCAGGGACTTTAACGGGAATTTTAAAAGCGATAGCACCGATATTTATTGTCATAATAATCTTGATAATAATGGGGAAGATGTTGCAAGCGGGCGGTTCTCAAGCAATGGGCTTTGGTAAGAGTAAAGCAAAACTGCTGATGGATAATAAAGTAAAAGTAACATTTGATGATGTTGCAGGGATAGATGAAGAGCGTCAAGAACTTGAAGAAATTGTTGATTTCCTCAAAAATGGAGAAAAGTATATGAAATTGGGAGCAAAAATACCGAAAGGTGTTTTGCTTGTAGGTTATCCCGGAACTGGTAAAACGCTAATGGCGAAAGCAGTAGCAGGAGAGGCAGGAGTGCCGTTCTTTTCAATATCAGGGTCAGATTTTGTAGAAATGTTTGTTGGTGTAGGCGCTTCCAGAGTTCGAGATTTATTTGAACAGGCAAAAAAACACCAACCTTGTATTATATTTATTGATGAAATTGATGCAGTAGGACGTCAAAGAGGCGCAGGTATGGGTGGCGGCAATGATGAACGTGAACAAACCCTCAACCAACTTTTGGTAGAAATGGACGGATTTGACGAAAATGTTAACATAATTGTTCTGGCAGCAACGAACAGACCTGATATTCTTGATACGGCACTTTTAAGACCTGGAAGGTTTGACAGACAGATTTATGTTCAGGCTCCTGATATTATGGGTAGAGAACAGATTTTAGAAGTTCATGCAAAGAATAAGCCACTTGCTCCTGATGTAGATTTAAAAGTTTTGGCGAAGAGGACACCGGGATTTACCGGAGCGGATTTGAAAAATTTATTGAATGAAGCGGCATTGTTAGCGGCTAGGAATAATCAAGAATTGATTATAATGCAGAACATTGATGATGCAATAGATAAAATAGTTGCAGGAGCGGAAAAGAAATCCAGAATAATTACTGACGAAGAAAAAGAAATTACGGCATATCACGAAGTAGGACACGCATTGTTGCATTATTTTACTGACAATTCAGATCCGTTGCACAAGGTGTCTATTATTCCACGAGGTAATGCATTAGGGGTCACATGGTCACTTCCCGAACACGATAAGTCATTATATAAATATAGGGACTTGAAAGATAGGATAATTACTGCTTTAGGCGGAAGAATTGCCGAAGAGTTAATATTCGACGGACAAATCACAAGCGGAGCAACTGCCGATATTAAGCAAGCGACGGATATTGCAAGGAAAATGGTAACTGTTTACGGAATGTCGGCAAAGATGGGTACTGTAGCTTATGGAAAGTCAGGCGAGAACGTATTTATGGGTCGTGATTTCGGACAGACGAAGAATTATTCTGAAGAAACGGCAAGAGAAATTGATGATGAAGTCAGAGCAATAATTGAAGATTGTTATGTATACGGTAAAAAGGCTCTTGGCGAGAACATTGATTTAATAAAAGCAGTAACGGCAGAACTTCTTGAAAGAGAAACT
>CAZKAS010000074.1:0-7054 GCA_964550875.1 uncultured Muribaculaceae bacterium
GCGTATTATAAAGTCGCACAATATATCAATCCAAATTCTCCGATTGCAAACCAAAGACTGGAGATGTATGCAGCAATGGAACGAGACGGATACCATGCCGACTCGAGATTGTATAATACATCAAAACCGGATGACGAAGCAAAAGATGTAGAATTAGAAACGCTAATGTTAGATTCACAAAGAATAAAATAATTGTTGAAAAATTTTTTTGTTTATTTTATAATGAAATTGTCAGTGCGGAAGTAGCTCAGTTGGTAGAGTATCTGCCTTCCAAGCAGACTGTCGCGAGTTCGAGTCTCGTCTTCCGCTCCATTTTTTTGGCGACTTGGCCAAGTGGTAAGGCAGAAGCCTGCAAAGCTTTTACCCCCGGTTCGAATCCGGGAGTCGCCTTTTGCCGTATCATACAAAACTCTATTTTTGTACGTTGGTGTGTATCAGGTCAGTAGGGTGCTGTATTTTAATGTTCGGTATGGGTCGGACGGATAAAGCCTTGTCGGATGTGGTAAATTTTAATTTACCACACTCTACATACTTGCCGAATGATTTTGGTTTATGTATTATTACGTTATGAACGAAGAGAATATCAGAATTAATAAATACATTGCTCAAACAGGATATTGTTCAAGACGAAAAGCCGACGAATTAATTGAAAACGGCAAGGTTCGATTGAACGGAAAGGTTGTTACGGATTTTTCAACAACGGTCTGCAAAAAAGACAAAATTACCATTAACGGTGTACCTCTCACGAATGTGAAGGAATATACTTATATCCGATATTACAAACCGGCAGGCTATATAACAACAAAAAGTGATGAAAAAGGTCGCAAAACAATATATGACATTCTTCCTCCCGAAGTTCAAAATCTCAAGCCCGTAGGAAGGTTAGACAAAGCTTCTACAGGATTGTTGATAATGACTGATGACGGAGATTTAATCAACAAAATGACACACCCAAGCATAAAAATCCCTAAAATATACAGGGTTTGTATAGAAGGTAAAATTGAACAAAATGACCTTATCCGTTGGGCAAAAGGTATAGAAATTGAAAAAGGTAAAATTGCATACGCAGAAGCAGATGTAATTGATATTGAAGATGGGAATACTGTTTTGACAGTCGTTTTACGTCAGGGAATGAACAGACAAATTCGGAAAATGGCTGATGCAATCGGACACCCCGTAATATCTCTTAAACGCACTCATCACGGTTCTATTGATCTTTTAGGATTGCAAAAAGGTGCTTTTAAATATCTTAAACCTTCTCAAATAAAAGAATTGAAAAATTACATAAAAAAAATTGAAAAAGAAAGCAAAAAATCTCAGTCTTTATAAGCGACTTCAGTAAATTCACCCAATTCTGTTGCAGTAAATTTATGTTTTTGAAATTTAAAATCATTTCTTGCATTAATAATGTAAACCCTATCGAGAGCATTTATAAAATAGATATCATAACCGTTTAATTGTTCAGCAGAGAGCAAATCTGCCAAAATCCATATATGCTTTGACTTAAGAGGATATTCAGCAAAAACGTACAAACAATTCCACTCAAATTTTTTATATAGATTTTTAAGTTTGTCAGACTTAATTTTAATTTTATCCAAAATTTGACGTACGTGAATTTCTCCGCAATCATTTATATTTTCAGGATCTGCAATTACAAAACCTAAATTTTCATGCACCATTCCTAAAAAATTCTTACGAAACATCTTATTAGCTCTCTTAACCCTTTTATCAAGGGAAAGATTTTGTTCCATACATTCATTGGCAAGCCTTGATAATCTGCCTTCATACTCAGAAATACCACGAGTAACTTCAACACCAATATTGTCTTTTTCATTTTGTAAATCAGGGGACTCAGACAAAACAAAGCTTTCATGGTTTTCACCATAAAAAAACTTTAGACTTGCATTAGCATATTTTTCATAAAACCTTTTATTCGGCATATTATAATTATCGGATTTTTTTTTTTAAACTTTAAAATATTGTAGATACGTCTTTGTAAAGTTTGTAGATAATGTCGAGAAAGTCACAAAAATCTGTTCTTGCCTATAAAAATATCTCCTAAAGTGGCAATAATTCGTGTAGTCAATAGGGGGCTTTATTGCACCAAAATTATTCACAATTCAATGAATTAGCCTTGTAGGATATGGTAAAGTCTCTACATAAAAATTTATAATTTATATATTAACATAAATTGTTGCAAGTACTGCAATTATGATAAAAAGCAAGCATCCGAAATTTGATTTTTCTGATGATTTTTCATTGTTCGTTTGTTGATTTGTTTCTTTTGATTTTTCTATGTCTTCTGAATTATCATCAAAATAAATATTCATAGGGCTATAATGAAAAGTCTTTGTATTTTGACGGTTTTGAGATTTTTGAGTTTTTGTTGTTTCAAGGCTTAATAGATTTTCTTCTTCATAAATTTCGATTTTCAAAATTCTATCAATTCTGAATGTTCGATTTTGTCCTCTAAGTTCGCACAAGGCTTTCAGATAAAGTTTGTTGTTTAGGTAGGTGAAATCTCTGTCAAAATCTGTTTTATTTAATTCCGAACCCAAATACAGTCCGAACGGCTGAATGATACGTTTTGTAATATTATGGAAAGATTTTGTTGATTCATAAACAATCAGCACACGAGTTTTGTTTTCGATACATTCTTTTAAAAGTTGTATGAGTTCGCTGTTTATGTCTGTTTCGTATGTTCGAAATTTTGTTTTTTGCTCGAAAGATTTATTTTCTGTATCTCGCTTTTCAGGCGAAACATAATTTTCTGTTAAATAATCATAGGCGTTTTTTATTATTTTGAAATTTCGGGCGGCTTTATTTTTGTTAGTTGGATTTTTGAACAAATCGGGATGGTGAATTTTTACCAATACTCGGTATGCTTTTTTTATTTCTGCTTCGTCAGCGTCGTAATTAAGCCCTAAAAATTTTAAGTTTTTGAAAAAATTTTTGTCCATGCCTTATGTTATTAAAATAATACTCTATCTATTAAAAAAACAGAACTTACGATAAGTTCTGTTTTAAGTGGTACGCGTAGAGGGATTCGAACCCCCGACCTTTTGGTTCGTAGCCAAACGCTCTATCCAGCTGGGCTATACGCGCCTGTTCCGTTAACAATCCTATTGTATTCCATAAAAAAAATTTATCAACTCAATTTTTTACTACTATCTTTTTATTCTCTTTGCACTTTTTACCTTGCTCTTCTCTTTTTGCTACCTCTAAAATTTCACAAAAAAAATGCTGCTCTTGCAGCAATATACTTAATAATCTTGGGAGGAGATTTGGGGATTTGTGTTATACAGGCATGTTATGACACATGTTTCATTTTGTGTAGTCTTTTATTGCAATTCTTAATAAATATTTACAATATCTTGATAATCATGAAAATTTGATTTATGGAATTAATCTCTTTTTTCGGTTAAAATTAACTCATAGGGGAGTATTTCCATGCTTATTGATGATATTATTGTAAATATATTAGTTATATTATTTTTCTGTTTGATTTTATATCTACTTGCTTTTGCACTTGCTACTTTTTCTGCAACAAAAAAGAAACAGTTAGGATTAGAACAAAAATATTTAGCTGAAGATTTGCCAGGCAATCTTATTGTTATAATCTATGCAAGAAAAGGTCAAAAAGGAGTCGTTGAACTTGTTAACATGCTAAAATTGCAAAAATACCCTAAAGAAAATTATCAAGTTCATGTCGTATTTGATAATTATGACGATGAATATCCTGATTTCGTTGAACAACAAGGTGGCGTTAAGGTTTGGAGAATTAACAAAGGCACTGTTATGGGAAAAGACAAAGTGCTCTCATGGCTTCTTGAAAGGCTTATTTCATTTAGGAATGTTAACGCTTTCGTTTTCCTTGATGCTAACAGAGTGATTAAAGATAATTTCCTCTCTAATATTAACATTGCTCTTTTCTCCAATGATGTCATTGTACCTGCAAAAGAATATATAGTTCAAAAAGGAGATATTTTGTCTGCCATTTTTAATGCAGCTTCTAAATATTATAATCGTATTTTTAATACATCCAGAGCAGTTTTAAAATTAATTTGTCCTATTGACTCCGGTGCTGTCGCAATAAAACAAGAAGTTTTGGAAAAAATTCAATGTGTCGATTTTAAAGATAAGAAAACAGAATATATGTATTCTTTATTCTTGGCTAATAAAGGTTTTATTCCTGTATTTGCGCCTGATGTCCGTTCAAAAATCGAACTGGGTTCCGATTTATCTTTGAATCTTAGTGACAAATTCTCAATATTTAAATATGGATTAAGCAAAATACTTGACGGAAATTGGAAAATTGCTGAATTTCTGCTAAGTATGTTGAAATTTCCGGTCTTAACGGTGATTTTTCTGTATATGGCTTTTTTCATTTTTCTATATCATTTTGAAGTAAAAAATATGTTTTTTTATGATATAAAATATTTATTTTCGGCATTCATTGCAACGATAATAATATTCGTATATTCATTGATTGTTTCATCTGATGAAAAAATAAATCCGGTAATGCTCTGTTTATATCCAATTTATAAACTTTTGGGCGACATATTTCCTATGAAAAACAAATCATCTAAAAATCAGAAAGAAGAAACAGAAGAGGAAATAAATTCCGATATTCCGAGAGGCGATACAGAAGTTGTGATGGTTTCTGACGGAGAAAATATGCTCAAGTGTTTTGCAGAAGTTAAAAACACCGGCGACGGTAAAAAAATAATATTCAGGTATAAATCAAAAACATTGTTGACAGATACTCACCCTTCGGTGAAAGCTGCCATTGATGAGCTTTCACAAAAAATGGAAACGGCAGGATTAAGAATACATATTTGCGGTGCTTGTGCTCACTTTGGATTTAAACCAAATACTGACATTTCTTCGCAAACAGGACTTTGTTCTCAAAAAGATAATATGACCGATGATATTCAGCCTGAAAAAACTTTATTTGACACTTGTGAAAATTTCTGTTTATTATCTGATTTGAACAATGTCATTGATTTTGACTCACTGAACAAGGATAATAATTCATAAAATAGGAGTTTGTAATGAAAGAAGATATGGAACTTAACGAAATTATTGATGAAATATTTGAAAGCCTCAGATTTGCGAAAATCAAGAGAAGCAAATTTGTAACTTTTATGGAACAACAAGACGATCCCTATATTGTTTTAATTGCTTGTATTTTGTCACTGAGAACAAATGATGTAACGACTTATCCTGCAACAATGAAAATGCTGCAACTTGCAAAAACTCCTCAAGAGATGATGAATGTTGATGAAGAAGAACTTGCTGAAACAATTTATCCTGTTGGTTTTTACAAAAATAAAGCAAAGCAAATCATTGCTTTATCGAAAAAAATAGTAGAAGAATACAACGGAAAAATTCCAAATTCTATTGAAGAGTTGTTAAAATTTGACGGAGTAGGCAGAAAAACCGCAAATCTTGTTATGGCAAAAGGTTTCAAAAAGCCTGCAATTTGTGTTGACGTTCACGTTCACAGAATATTCAACAGACTTGGACTTGTTAAAACAAATACACCGGAAGAAACAGAAATGAAACTCAGAGAAATTATTCCTCAAAAATACTGGATAAAACTTAATACAGAATTTGTTACTCTTGGACAGAATATCTGTAAACCGACAAAACCGATGTGTATGTTTTGCCCGATAAATTATTACTGTGATACAAACCCCGACAGAAAAAACGATGAATATTAAAGGATAAAATAAACATTTTTTGCGAAAAGAATTATCACTTTTTCAATTTTGAGATAAATTTTATTATTCCGTTAATATGATCTTTAATAAAGGATTGTAATAATTTAGACAACGGTTGATTGTCAACAAAGTTATACGCTACATAAATAGGATCTTGGGAATTTCTAAAACGCATTCTCGGATCATTTCCCTTAATATTAACACCTTCAAAATGATTATCGTCGTTAAAGCCCATAAAAAAACCTACAGTATTACACCTCTCTATTAATATAAAGTATTTTTTACGTTTTTCGATTTCAAAATACTTTAAATTTGTTACATTATTTAATAGTATTATAACACAAAAAAACAAACCCTTAAAGTTATACTTTAAGGGCTGTTATAAAATACCGTCTTTATAGTCATAACGCAAGACGGTCGGATTATACAAAATCATTTTGAGTACATTTACAAGTACTCATAGCAGCATAAAGTGTACTAATTGCAACTAAGATGTAAATCAATCTGACGAGCCAATTCCAATGACCAAAAACAAATTGAACAAGGTCAAAATTGAATAATCCTACTAACCCCCAATTTATACCACCTGCTACAACCAGTATCCAAGCGGTGTATTTTAAAAATTTTTGCATATCTCCTCCTTTTTTATTTATTTTGTCAGGAGAAAAATATTTTTTAATTACCCGAAAGCAGTGTCTTTTTCTCGTAAAAAAGAGGATTATTTTATAAAAATTTATAAAAAAAGAGGTTCTGTTAATTCAAACAGAACCCCTCTCTTAAATACGATTTAGAACTATGCTTTTGGCATATCTTTTACAGTTAACGCAATTCTATGTTCTTGCGGAGTAAATTTCTTAATCATAACTTGAACTTCATCGCCTACATTGTAGATTGTAAACGGATTTGCGTTAGCAGGTTCCATTTCTGAAGAAGGAAGAAGAGCTTCAACTCCTGGGAAAATGTTGATGAAAGTGCCGAATGAAGTAACTTTATTAACAGTACCTGTAATGACTTGACCTTCTTCAAATTTATTTTCAATTTCTTCCCACGGATTGTCACCCATTCTCTTCAAACTGAGGCTGATTCTATTGAGGTCGTTATCAATTTTGAGGATTTTAACTTCGAGTTCTTGACCGAGTTGAATAACATCTGAAGGGTGTTTAATTCTTTGCCAAGAGATTTCAGAGATAGGGAGAAGTCCGTCAACACCATTGATGTCAACGAATGCACCAAAGTTTGCAATTCTTACGACCTCACCTTTAACGATTGAACCTTCTTCGAGGTTAACAATAACATCATCAACAACTTTTTCACGTTGTTCAGCGATA
>CAZKAS010000075.1:0-7038 GCA_964550875.1 uncultured Muribaculaceae bacterium
TGTTGCATAATTAAATTTTCAAAAATAAAAGCACCCTTCATCGGGTGCTTTTTTTTGTATAAAATTATTAAATTATTGTGTTAATATTGTTTTATGAATGAACAGTTTTTGCGTACGAAAATGTTAATAGGAGCCGAGGCTCTCGAGATACTTCAAAAATCCAGAGTAGCTGTTTTTGGTGTAGGGGGAGTAGGTGGTTATGTAATCGAGGCGCTTGCTCGTTCAGGTATTGGAACACTTGATATCATTGATAATGACACAATTAGTGTTACAAATATTAACAGACAAATTATTGCTCTTAATTCTACTGTTGGATTGTCAAAAGTTCAGGTAGCAAAAGAAAGATTACTTGACATTAATCCGAAAATTACTGTAAACACTTATAAAACTTTTTTCACTCCTGAAACTGCAAGTGACTTTGATTTTGAAAAATATGATTATGTTGTTGATGCTATTGATACTGTAGTTGGAAAATTAGAGTTGATTTTACGGGCAAAACAGGTAGGTGTTCCTATTATTTGTTCTATGGGAACAGGAAATAAGTTAAATCCTACAATGTTTGAAGTTAGTGATATTTCAAAAACTACTGTTTGTCCGCTTGCTAAAGTTATAAGGCAAGAACTAAAAAAACGAAAAATCAAAAAAGTAAAAGTAGTTTATTCAAAAGAAACACCACTCAAGCCTATTATAACAGATGAAGAGAAAATTGAGAAAAAGGGAAATCGAATTGCTCCTGCAAGTAATTCGATTTGTCCTGCTGTTGCAGGATTAATTCTTGCATCAGAAGTAATAAAAGATTTAATCGCTATCGAAAAAATGTTATAAATTATATTTCGATTTTATTATTTTGATTAATTCGACACATAAGGTATAAAGTAGCCAGCCGAGTATATATGCACTTATGACATCCGTTGGATTGTGTACACCAAGCCAAATTCTGCTAAATCCCACAAATAGCGTCCAAATTATTGCAATAATTATAATAAATCTTCTAAAAAAGGTTGATTTTGCATTATTTACAACCAAATATGCGACAAACGCCCAAAGACAAAATGTCACAAGAGAATGACTTGAAACATAGCTGAAACTGTCTGGGTGTATAACGGCTTGAAGTTCAAACGGCGGTCTTTCTCTTTGTATTAGATTTTTTACAATGCAATTAAATAAAAAAGTGACAAGCGGTAATGACCATAAGAAAACCGTTTCAATATATTTTTTATTATTAATTCCCCATAATCCGCCAAGTATCAAGGGAACTGCAATCATAATTATATAAAGCAATTTATCAGGTAATAGAGGAATTAAGAACGGCAAAAAGGATAATTTTACTTGCATAAATTCGATAATAATTCTGTCCCATTCTGTTATAATGGGACAAAATTTTACCAAAATTGTTAATAACACAAATAGTATTAATATTAAAAAAGATTTTTTCATAGTTTTAATGACAACCGCAACAGTTATTGGTGCATGTATTTTCCGGTTTAACTTTTGAACAGAAAGTATCACGGTCAACGTAGTATTCACCTTCAAGAGGGAATATTGTCATCCAAAGATTTTCTCGCCAATCAATATCAAGTATTTCTTTTACTTCGTTTGAATAATTATTGATTTGTTCTTTAATTTTCGAATTTGTAAGGTAATCAGCAGCACCTTTGTGAGTTTCATATGGTTTAAATTCTTCATAATATTTTCTTAAAACTTCAGGTCTGTCAACAATCATACAGGGTCTAAGCAAATTGCCATCCTCATAAGGAATATTGTTCCTTATTGCTGACATAAACGGAGATGCTAAAGCCTCTGTTAACGAGCAATTTTTGAGGTTATGAGTTGCCAAGTGAATAAAAGTACAAGGTTCCACGTCACCTCTCGGATTAACGTGAATATACTGTCTGCCGCCTGCGATACAACCCATCATTTCTGGGCCGTCACCCCAAAAATCTACTGTCATCATAGGAAGGGTGTTTCTTGCATTATATACTGATTTTAAAATTTGTTGTCTTTGTTTTGCGTTCGGAACAAGGCTTACATCAGGAGTTGCACCAACAGGTACATAATGGAAAAACCATGTCCAAAGAGAGCCTTTGTCGGATAACATTTTCATAAATTCGTCAGATGTTACTTCATCGCAGTTTTTACTTGTTGTACAAATACTTATTCCAAAGAATATGCCAGCTTTTTTAAGCATATCCATTTTTTGCATTATCATATCAAAACAGCCGTCACCACGAACTGAATCAGTATTCTCTTTCAAGCCGCTAATAGAAAACATCGGAAATACATTACCTAATTTTTGAAGTTTTTTTACTGTTTCTTCCGTAATCAATGAACCGTTAGTGAAGGTTATAAAAGCGCAGTCGTTAAATTCTTCGGCAAGTTCAAGAAATTCTTTCCTTGCAAATGGTTCTCCGCCTACTATCGGCATAATGTGTATTCCCATCACGTCACGAGCTTCTGTAAATATTTCTCTCCACTTTTCTTTTGTTAAATCTTCTTCTACTGTATACTCGTGAGCCCAGCAGCCTTGGCAATTGAAATTACAACGCTTTGTTATACTTGCAAGCAACACTGTCGGAGGAAAAAATCCGTTCTTTTCGTTAAATTCATTTCGTTTTCTTAAATTGTCACCATAATATCCGTTTACGAAAAAATTTTTAATCCATTTATTTCTGCAATTAGGGTGAAGTTCTGTTAAAATCTTCTTCCACCAATATAAATGAGGGTGTTCTGATTGAAACAACCATTGCATTCTTCTTGCGTGGTTAATTCCTCCTTTTGAACCTGCAATTTTCTCAAATATTTTTGCAAGATTTATTAATTTTTCTTTGCTGAAATTATGTGATAGATAACTTAAAAGACAGTCTATTAATACGTTATTTAACTTTAATTTCAGTTTATCAAATTTACCCATTGAATTTGGTTGCCATACAGTTGATTGTTTTTCGACTCTCATATATTTTCCTTTTTTTTTTATTATAAATAAAAAAAATGTTGCTTCAAGTTATAATTATTGATTTAGTTGATTATTACAGACAAAATTGTATAATAGTAAAATGAAAAAGTTCTTATTTGTTGAAAATTTTTCAGCAGGACGAAAAAATAATATAAATATTCATAATATTATTGAAAAATTCTGTTCTGATAGAAATTTATGTTGCTCATTCATTTTTATTGACAGTTTATGCGATAATATTGTTCAAGACAATGATATACTTGTTTCTGTCGGTGGTGACGGGACTATCAACAGAATATTGCCGTTTGCTATGAAATATAACAAGCCTATAGGCATAATCCCTCGTGGCACTGCAAACTTGCTTGCTGCAAAATTAAATATTCCTTCAAATATATATAGTTCTTTAAATTTAATTTTAAACGAAAAAAAACAAAAAATTGATATATTGAAGATTAATGATAACTACTCTGCTTTGCGTGTTGGTTTTGGCTACGATTCTGACATTATTTGTAAAACTCCTCAATCTTTAAAAAATAAGTTTGGATATTTTGCTTATTTTGTTGCGGGAATTCTTTTTGCGCTTCGATTGAAACAACAAACTTATCATATTACTTTAGATAATAATAAAAATTTAACAGTTCTCGCCACTTGCGTTATCGTTGCTAATGCCGGTAATATGTATAGAAATCTTGTTTCTGTTTCCAAAAATTGTAAACTTAATGATGGAAAATTTGATGTTTTTATCTTAAAAGTTAAAAATCCATTCTTATATTTTTTAGAATTTTTACAAATTGTTTTTAATAAAAAATCTTCAAATTCTAAAGCAATGTATTTTCAAACTTCTCAATTAACGATAAAAAACACTTATTGTGTTTGCCATATTGACGGAGAAAAACAAAAAATCAGGGATAATATTCATATTGAAATAATCCCTGATTCTGTTGACATAATCTGTAATACTTAACTTACCATTTATGAATGCCGAATGCCATTATGAAGAATGATGCAATTCCTTGTAATGAGTTACAAATCGGAGCAATCCAATCATTTCCCGCTATTTTACGAGGAACTATAATTGTGTCGCCGGGTTCAATTTTTGCCATTTTCCCAATTTTAGCGGCCCTTCCGTTTACTCCTATTTTATATATTCTGAATTTATTCGCATTTGGTGTATAACCGCCAACTTTGTTTATATAATATTTTGCGTTTGTTCCTTCTTGATACACAAATGATTGTTCGTTATAGACTTCTCCCATTACCGTTACATAGTCTGAGATTCTTGGGATATATATATCATCTCCGTCTTGAACGTATAAATTATCTATATCAGAAATTGTGTTAATGTCATTTCTTTCAATGTTAAGTGAAATTTGACCATTATAATTTTTTGCTAAGGATTCCTTGTTTTCTTCAATCATCTGTATCAAGTCAAGTTTAGTTTGTTTCTCTTTTTCTTCTTGTTTAAACCCGCTCGCTACTCGGCCTTGTAGTAATTTTATATCCTTTTCATTATTCTTTATTGCGATATCAACTTGTTTGTTCTTTAGGCTTGCTCTCGTAAATACAATTCCTCGCAACTCAGCTTCTTTTGTTAAACCTCCTGCTGTTTCTATAATATCTTTTAATCTCTTTCCTTCTACAAAACTATATACTCCGGGGTGTTTTACAAAGCCAGAAATCTTTACCGTTTTCATAATTTCATTTCCTCGAAGAGTTCTGAAAAATATTTTATCATCAGGATTTATTTTAATATATTTGATTTTATCTGAGTTAATCATAATATCGTAAAGATAGTATAATTTAGTTTCTCCATTTATGTTTGTAATTTCAACAGCAACATTTTCTGTAGGTATAAGTGTATTTGAATTTTTTGTTGTTGCATTGAATTTCGCTGGGGGGGGGTATATACCTTGCTCTCCATTTATTGAAACAGAGTCATTTTTTGTCTTATCGCTGTCACTTACTTCTATTATGTTTTCGTCATCTTCTGCGCCTTGAGTTGTTACGTCAGATTCCATAAACTGGATATCTGTCAAAACATCTTTTAACGTCATATTGTCTTGATAAGTCAAATGTTTTGGAATATTTATGCAACCATACACATCTACAAATTTTGAGTTTGTACTTCTATAAACAGAAATAACATCTTTGGGTTGAAGTATGTGATCATTCATACCTGCAAAAAATTCTTTCAAAAATACAGGTATGGTTATTACTTGATTATCAGGCCCCGAAACTCTTCTTATGACAGCCTGATTTAAAAATGTTTCTTCAAGTAATTCATCTTCACTTCTTAGTATATCAGATAATCTCATACCCTCTTTGTATGCATATGTCGCCGGATGTTTAATATTACCCTGTATCGTAACAATATTCTCTGCATCATTATATAATTTTCTAAATTCTATTATATCTCCGCTGTTTAGTTTTGTTGTCGTTGAATTTTTTAAATTTACATCTGTTGCAATTCTGATATTCTTATCTTTATCTAGTCTTGTTAAAGTTGCCTCAGATGTCTGTGTAATCGGCAACAATCCTCCTGCATATTTAAAAAGTTGGTTTAAAGATTCATAATCAGTCGTTTCATATATTCCCGGTACTGTTACACCATTTTTGAAGGCAACAACTTTTCCTATTGAGCCAACAAAAATTTTATCGTTTGCTCTTAAAACTATATTTTCGTCATTCCCTGCGAAAATTGTTTTATAAAGGTCAACGGTTTTCGTCTTGCCGGCCGAAATATATTGAATTTTCCTTAAGGTTCCTGTTTTCTTTACTCCTCCGGCTGCGTTTAAGGCATCAATTATTGACGAATTGTTGCTAACTGAAACTTTCCCCGGTCTGTTTACCTGTCCATACACAAATACTGAAAAATCATTTGCTGAACTTATTGTTAATTTTACCTTTAAACTTTTAAATTTTTTTCTTGCCAATGAATTAATCGCACTTTCAACTTCGCTAATTGAACGATTTTCTGCCTTTACAACACCAATTCCTTGTACAAAAATATCTCCCTTGGAATCAACTTCCGTCTTTGTCACGGGATTTAACAGGTTTGCTCCTGAAATTGCCATAATGTCTATTGAATCACCGTAAAGATAAACATTTACTTTCTCTCCGACGTTAAGTTTGTATGAATTTCCATATTTGCCGGCTGTAGAACTATTTGCATTAAATACAGATGAAAATACGTCATATCCGACCTGTTTCAGTATATTCCCCGATTTTTCAGCATCTTTTCCATTAAATAACTCTTCTACTTGGCTTAATGTTTTATCAATTTTATTAGATGACACTATTGATTGAAAATTGTTATCAAATATTGCATCTTGCTCAGTTATTACAATAGGTTCTGCTTTGACGGATTGTCCGATTATAATCATTATTAAAACTAAAGTATATAAAAATTTTTTCATAAAATATTCCTGCGTATCTATGTTATTGCTATTTCCATTAACGATTTAATTGCCGACCATTCTAATTTCCATAATCCCGACGCATCTAATGCATAATTGCCTACACAAGCCAATTTGCAATCTTTACACTTATTTACCGTTTCTATAAATATAGGATCTTTTATTACGTCTTTTAACGACCTATTCCTTACACTAATAAAAGGTTCCCTATCATAACATCTGAGCATTTCTCCGTTAGAATAAATTACTGTTGCTATTCTGGGCCAATGACATTCATAGTAATTCTTTTTCTCTATAATGTAATCCATAAAATAATATGAATTTCTTATCGGATAACCTTGTTTTTTTAATTCCTTGATTCTTACAAAAATTTCCGATAATTGGTCGGTTTCTAACTCCGTATCTTTTACATTTTGCGCATCTTCCAATGCCTGATTAGATTTATTAACCGTGAAATACAACAGTATGTCAGCATCTTTGCAGTATTGTGCAACTTCTTTAATTTGTTCAAAATCTGTTTGTGCTGAAACTGTACAACAAATATAAATTCTCATCTTGGGTGAATGAATTTTGTGGTATTCAATGCCGCTCATTACTCTATCACAAATACCATCTAAATGTCTTATCTCATCGTGAGCTTTTCCAATCGCATCTAATGAAATGAAAGAC
>CAZKAS010000076.1:0-6968 GCA_964550875.1 uncultured Muribaculaceae bacterium
ATTACTACTACTAAGTCAGATGCAAGAAAAATTTCTTGGGGTACTAACCTCGGTTCAACATATACTTCGCCTATCGTTGTTGACTTTAACAAAGACGGTAAAGTTTCTGCAACGTCGGGTAACAAAGGTATTGACGTTGATGGAAACGGTATTGCGGACGGTGCAGCAACCGGTGGTGATAAGATGCTTGCAATGAGTGATATTAACGGAAATGGCTCGATTGACGGAAACGAAGTATTTGGTGACCAAACTGTCAGCCCGTTCACCGGAGAAAAGATTAATGCTGCAAACGGTTTTGAAGCATTGAAGGTTATTGCTCAACAGGCTGAACAATATACAGGTGTTAAGTGCTACAGCAACGGTCAAGTTGACTTGCAGGCTTTGAAGGCAGCATTGGCAACAGTTGGAGTAAATCTCGGTTTCATTAGTGACAACAACACAACTGAACTCGAAGATCTTGCACACGTTGCAGCTTTGAATGTTGATGACTATGATGAAGTTGATGCTACAGGTGATGCACAACACAGACAACAAGGTTCTTATGTTGATACTACAGGTAATACATATGGCGCAGATGACGTATGGTTTAAAAATCGTACGAAGGCTGACAATATCCTTGACAGACTTAAAAATATCTAATCGCAAAAAATTAAATATAGAGCCCTCACTTAGTGAGGGCTTTTTAAATGCAAAAATTAACAATTTATGTTATAAAGTTGTTTGGAAGTAGTATAAAGATAAAAACTTATGGGATTTTTTATACAAACATTATTAATTGGAATTGGCTTATCTATGGACGCTTTTGCCGTGTCAATCTGCAAAGGTCTTGGAATGAGTAAGATTAATAAAAAACAGATGATAATAATTGCTTCTTATTTTGGCGGATTTCAAGCGCTTATGCCATTGTTAGGTTGGAGTGTAGGGACAAAGTTTTCAACTTATGTTTCTCAATATGCTCATTGGATAGCGTTCGTTCTCCTTGCTGTTATTGGCGGAAAAATGATGAAAGAAACATTAAGCGATTATAAAAGTTGTGAAGAAAGTGAAGGAAAAGACAAAAAAATATCGCATAGAGAACTAATTTTATTGGCTGTTGCAACGAGTATAGATGCACTTGCCGTTGGTATTTCTTTTGCTTTTTTAGGTGTCCCGATTGTAGATGCAATTGTCATTATTGGTGTAACAACATTTATTCTTTCAATTGTTGGCGTATTTTTGGGGAACATATTTGGAACTAGATATAAAAACAAGGCGGAATTTGCGGGGGGATTGATACTTGTTTCAATCGGAGTAAAAATAGTTCTTGAGCAATACTTGTTTGTATCTTTATAAGTAGAAATAGAAAAATAAAAGCCCGACTGAAAACTCAATCGAGCTTTTTATCTATTCAAAATTATTTGTTATTCCGTATAAATATTCAATAATTTGTTCAAAATATGGAATTGAAACGGAACCGTTTACAATAATATCCCATTTATGTTTATGAGGGAGAATGTATTTTTCAGAGGCTTCTCTGATATATTTAAGTTGTTTTAAAGCATTTTCTTTATTTTGATTTCTTGATGCTGCTCGTACCAAAAATCTTTCTTCTTGTTCTTGTCTGTCTATATCAATGTAGATTTTTATATCAAATAGATCATAAACGTTATCATACATTGCAGCAAGTCCTTCAACAGCAATGATTTTTTTTGATTTTGCAGGCAAAGATTTTGGAATATTTACACCTGTTCCGTTTATCAGATACTGAGGAGTCATAACGTCATGACCTTCTGCAAGTGTTTTCAAATCTTCTTTTAATTGGTCTGTCATAAAATTACTTGGTGCATCAAGGTCATACCCTGATTCCAAAAATTTATCAAATCCTCCATATTGTTTTATTAAATCAGAAATATCGTTAAAATAATTATCCGTACTGATGATTTCTACAGGAAGTCCATATTTATCTACTGATTTTTTTATATGTTCACAAATAGTTGTTTTTCCGCTTGCAGATTCTCCGCAGATTCCAATCATTATCCTCTTTTCGGGATTTTCAATAATTCTTTTTGTAAATCTTGGGACAAAATCTTCTTTAACTCTTTTGAAAAATGGTGTTTCTGCATCTTTATCAATATTTAAAATATACTCAAATTCTTTTTGTAAAAAATATGCTAAAATACCTCTTCCTTCTTTTGATGAGAAATCGGGTTTCTTAATTTTTTTATCTTGAATATTCTTTAATTTCATATTTCATCTTCCGTCTAACAAAATTATACATTTTCTTCTTGCTTTTTAAACTGCATTTCGTATAAATGTTTATATTCTCCGTTTTGGAAAGTCATAAGTTCTTCGTGTGTTCCTGATTCGATTAACTCTCCATCTTTTATTACTATTATTTTATCTGCATTTTTGATTGTTGACAACCTATGAGCAATAATAAATACAGTTTTGTTGCTAATTAAGTTATCAAGCGCTTTTTGAACTATTGCTTCTGATTCATTGTCCAATGCGGAAGTTGCTTCATCTAAAATAATTATAGGAGCATCTTTTATCATTGCTCTGGCAATTGCAACTCTTTGCCGTTGTCCGCCGGATAAAGTTGTTCCTCTTTCGCCCAGTTCTGTGTCTAAACCGTCAGGCAATTCATTTACTAATTCTTCCAGATGTGCGTATTCGACAACTTTTTGCAACTCTTCTTCCGTTGCATTTTCATTTCCCATTAATATATTTTCTCTTATTGTTCCGGAGAAAAGAAAATTATCTTGGAATACCATAGAAATACTTGACCTTAAACTGCCAAGAGTAAAGTCCTTTATATCAACATTATCAATACAGACCGAACCACTTGTAACATCGTAAAAACGTGGAAGTAAATTTACTAATGTTGATTTCCCGCCGCCTGAATTTCCTACAATTGCTACAGTTTCTCCTTTTTTAATCTTATAATTAATGTTTTTTAAAACTAATCTGTCTTGTACATAAGAAAAAGAAACATTATTAAATGTAATATCTTGATATAATCCTTTCAATTCAACCGCATTTTCTTTTTCTTTGATATTCGGTTGAATATCAAAAAGTTCAAAAACACGACCCATTGCAACGAAAATTGTTTGCAATGTTGTTAATGTATTTCCGAGAGTTTTAACGGGTTTATATAAAAGTAACAACGATGTGACAAAAGATGCAAAACCGCCGGCTGTCATTTGATCAGTATAAATTAAATGAGTACCGTAACCCAATACTAAAGCAATACCGACCGATGCAATAAGATACATTAACGGTGACATCCAACCTGCACGTTTTACAAAGGACATGTTGTTTGCAAAACCTTTCCAAATTTGGTCTGTAAACTTGTCTTTTTGTCTTTCTTCCAATGAATATGAACGCATAACTTTGTTCCCGATATACGTTTCATTAAAATTAGTCATAATGTTTCCACCAATGACCATATTCTTATTAGATGTCTTTTTGACTCTTTTTCTGATAAGTGCAACAGGTATGAATGCGGCACCTAAAACAACAACTCCGATAACTGCCAGTTTCCACGAGCAATACAGCATTACTCCAATTAAACTTAATGCTCCGAATAAAGCGGTAACAAATGTTTTTAAATTGTTAACTATGCCGGCAGAGGCGGTATCAGGGTCACTCAAAAATCTTGTCAAAATTACTCCTGATGAGTTTTCATCAAAAAACGATGAATCCATATCACAAAGTTTATTAAAAAGTTTGATTTTTACTGCATTGGTAATTTTTTGGCTTGTCCAATCCGTCAAATAACTGTTTAAATATCTCAATACACCTTGTACAGCAGCAAATATAACAACTCCGAACGGGATTGCTAATGCCAATAAATGAAATGGAATTGTGAACGTATGATTAAAAATTGTAATAACCCAATCTTGTTTTCCTACAACATAATCCATAAAAGGCTTTAAAGATACAGAAACAACGCCATCTAATGCACCAACCGGAATTGCAACTAAAAAACCTAAAATCACTCGACCAATAACAGGCTTAATGAAAGGAAAAATTCTATTTAATAACCACCCGTATCTGAACGAATTATTTGCTGTTGTATCTTGAAGTTTCATATGATTACCACCGCATAACTACTATAAAAAATACTTTTTACTATTCTACATCAAACAAAAAAAAATTAAAATATTCCCCAAAAAGACAATGATAAATTTTAAAATATTTTTATAATAAAAAAAATATTACTCTGTCGGAAAATCAATGAGGTATTGAAAGATGAAAAAAATTTTGTTTGCTGTATTCCTTTTACTAAATGTAACAAATTCTATAGTTTTTGCTGATTGTGTAACAGGTTATGTTTGTTCTATCAAAGATTTAAATAAAAATGATACAAATAGTGTCATAAAAACAGAAGCGGAAAATAAAAATAAAATTTATAAAGAAAAGAATAGTAAAACAACACAAATTGATAAAAATGATAAAAAAGAAAAATTAAATAAAACGCTTTCTGATGAATAAATTTATAAGTTTAGTTTTTTTACCAATTTGGGTACAAATTCTTCCCAAGCAATTTCGCTGGGGTGATCCTTATCTTCCATTCGATATTTATCTTCGCAAAAATTATGTCCCACAAGGTCAGAAGCTTTTACATATATAATTCCCAATTTTTCAATAGTTTCAATTTGAGATTGTGTTAATTCATACAATCCTTTTTCGTAATTTGCATTACATATATCAGATTGAGGAAATTCAAGTAATACAAATTTTGAGTTAGGATATAATTTTTTAGTTTGTTTTACTGATTCTTCCATATATTTCGTGAATAATGGCAATCCTTCTTGAAATTCTTTTTGAAAATCTTTTGTATTTTTATATTCAAGGTAAGATTTTATAATAAAAGAAAAAGATAAATAGCTTAAAGGAGAATAATATTCAACTAATTTGCCATTTTTTATTCTGTATTGAATATTGATGTCAGAAGTAAACGGATTCATTAAAATTAAAAACTGCCTGCATAAATGATGATGTATAAAAGTGTAAATTACATATTCGGCATCAGGTACTTCTTTTTTGAAATTTTTATCTGTTAATTGACGGTAAACCAGTTGAGGTCCGGAAGCGGAAATGCCTCTATTGTACGTTGTTCTGCCTGTCATTTGATTTAATTTATATGCAAAAGTTTGATTTTCTTCCAAAGTTGCCCCATCAGTATATGAACAACCAATTGTTACTATTGGACGTTTTTGAGGATTTTTTGATTTATAAACTCTGTCTTTTATATCGTATTCAAAGTCTTCGTATTGAATTTTTTTAGGCAGAGAATAATGCGGCATATTTTGTTTGATGCATTCTTCGGGATTGTCGCACAAATTTGCCTGATCTCTGACCAAATCAGCGTATTTAATTCTATATGACGAATACGCAAAAATTTCTGCAATCAGAACCGCCATCAAAACTACAAATAAATTTATGATTAATATTTTTTTTAAATTCTTGTTCATTGTCTTATTATAAATCAAAATTATAATTCTAATTTTTTAACTAACTTCGGAACAAATTCATCCCAAACAAGCTCACTCGGATGGTCTTTATCTGTTACCCTATACTTGCTTTCGGAACAATTATGCCCTAATAAATCAGAAGCCTTTATATAAATTATTCCTAATTCTTGTAATTTTTTAATCTCTGCATTTGTCAAGACACGAATACTCTCGGGAGAATTATTTGACCAAAAACTCGGTTCCGGAAACTCTATAAATACAAACTTAGAGTTCGGATATTTTTTATGCATCTCCTCTACGGAAGCCGCCATGGTTGCATAAAACAAAGGAAAACCGTTTTTATATTCATATAAAGACAAAATTTGCGTTTGATACTCTAAATACGTTTTAACTAAAAACGACCAGTACATAAACCAGAACGGACGCTCTTTTTCTATCAAAATACCATCTTTTAAAATGTAATTAAGTTCAATATCTGAAGAAAAATAAGTCAACAAAGAGTTAAACTGTCTATCAATATGACCGTATAAAAAAGTATAAATAACATATTCTGCATCAGGGATTTCATTTTTGAAATTTTCATCTGACAACTGCCTGTATACAAGCTGTGGTCCAGAACCTCCAACTCCTCTGTTATACGTCGTCCTGCCGGTTATTTGATTTAACTTGTACGCAAATGTCTGATTATCTTTAAGGCCGACACCTTCTGTATATGAGCAACCTATCGTAACAATCGGTCGCTTTTTAGAATTTTCGGATTTATAAACTCTTGTGTTCAATCCTTCTGTAATTCTTTGATAATTGAATTTCTTGGGAAATATATAGTGAGGGGTATTTGTTTTAATAAATTCTTGAGGATTTTCGCTCGTCTTTGACTGAAAATTAATTAATTCT
Organism: uncultured Muribaculaceae bacterium; assembly: GCA_964550875.1. Classification (GTDB taxonomy): domain Bacteria; phylum Cyanobacteriota; class Vampirovibrionia; order Gastranaerophilales; family Gastranaerophilaceae; genus RUG841. The sequence continues at coordinate 6,354 of CAZKAS010000076.1, forward strand.
GCATACCTCATACGATAAGACATCAAAGAAATAACTTCTGCTCCAACAAAAATTAAAGCAAATAAAGAAACATTAATAATCAAAAGAAGTTTGAATTTTTTATTCATTTTATCTCACAAAATAAACAAAAGCGGACGAATTAGTATAATTCGTCCGCAATAGATAGTTTAGTTAGCAGCAACCGCAAGTACAGTTAATGTTCAAAGCCTTCTTTGCTTCTTCCATTCTGACTTTAATTCTGCCGTCAACCGCAATTCCTTCTCCTGTTTTTTCTGAGATAAGGAGCGGATTGATATCAAGTTCGTCAATGAATTTATAATCATTTACGAGTTGTGATAATCTCAAGAGGGTTTCTTGAATTTGTTCCATTTGAGCAGGTTTCGTTCCTCTTGCACCTTTCAACAAACCGTATGCTTTTACAGATTTAATCATTTCATCTGCATCAACATCTGTTAAAGGAGCAATTCTGAATGTAACGTCTTTCATTGTTTCAATGAATACTCCGCCCAATCCGAACATCATCATCGGTCCATATTGTGGGTCTGTTGCAATACCGCAAACCATTTCTCTGTTACCTTTAACCATTTCTTGAATGATTACACCTTCAAGACCATC
>CAZKAS010000077.1:0-6848 GCA_964550875.1 uncultured Muribaculaceae bacterium
ACCTAATGAGGTATTTCAACTTTATAGTGTTGCGATTACTTCTTGAATCCACCAAGTTGTAAATGTAAAATAATATGAATAAGTAAAGATAGATATTGCAATAAAAAATTTATATTGTATGATGAATAAGTCAGAAAACTCATAAACCCCACAATAAACATGAACTTGGAGATTCGCTAAAATCTTCGGTAAATTCATGTTTTTTTTAATTATTAAAAGTTTAACAAATGAAAGGTAAACCAGTGGAAGAAGTTAAAGAAACAAAGGAACTCAATTCCGAACCAAAGAGAAGAAGAATTGAAAAAAGAGAAGAAGTTCCCGCACAAAGCGAATGGAAAGAACAAGTAATTCAAATTCGTCGAGTAACGAAAGTAGTAAAAGGCGGAAAGAAATTATCCTTCAGAGCAATCGTAATCGTAGGAAATAAAAAAGGACAAGTTGGAGTAGGCTGTTCAAAAGCAGCAGAAGTTATCACAGCAATTCAAAAAGCGGTAGCAGACGGCAGAAAGAACTTAGTTGACGTAAGATTGTTCAATACAACAATACCGCACCCTGTAACGGGACGTTCAGGAGCAGGCAGTGTAATGCTCAGACCGGCATCACAAGGTACAGGAGTTATCGCAGGTGGTGCAGTACGTGCAGTACTTGAACTTGCAGGTATCGAAAACATTTTGAGCAAATCATTAGGTTCAAAATCACCTTTAAACGCAGCAAATGCAACAATCAACGCACTTAAATCATTGAGAAACTTCAAAGAAGTCGCTGAAAGAAGAGGAATTACACTTAAGGACATGCTCAATTAGTAGAAGGGATAGAACAATGGCTAATAAAACAGAAAAAGTAAAAATTAAACTTGTAAGAAGCCTTATCGGTGCAACAAAGACTCAAATCAAAGTTGTAAGAGCATTAGGCTTAAACAAAACAAATGATGTTGTTGAACATGCTCCTTCTGCAACAGTAATGGGTATGGTAAACAAAATTTCTCACATGGTAGAAATTGTTGACTAATTGAAATACGAAAGGTACATAAAATGGCAGAACAAATAACATTGGAAACATTAGCACCACAAGAAGGTGCAACTTCCAAATCAAAAAGAGTCGGCAGAGGCAGAGCATCAGGACACGGAAAGACATCTTGCCGAGGAAATAACGGAGAAGGACAACGTTCAGGACGTTCTTCAAAGAGAGGTTTTGAAGGCGGACAAATGCCCGGATACAGACAAATGCCGAAATTAAAGGGCTTTAAGAATTTCAATGCTCTTAATTATGCTGAAATCAACGTAAGCGATCTTGAAAAATTAGGATTGGAAGAAATTGATTTAGCAGTACTCAAAGCTGGAAAGAAAGCTGCAGCAAATGCAGACGAACTCAGAGTTTTGGGTAATGGAGAAATTTCAAAGGCAGTTACGGTAAGAGCAAGATACTTTACCGCATCAGCAAAAGAAAAAATTGAAAAAGCAGGCGGAAAGGCTGAATTAGTATAATGCAACAAGCGAAAATACAACCACCTAGCATAAATGATCTGAAAGCAATGTTTCAGGTGTCTGGATTAAAGCAAAAATTAATCTTCACATTTTTGATGATGATAGTATTTCGTTTTTGCACACAGTTACCGCTTTTTGGAATCAACAGCGAAGTGTTTAAAAATATTGCATCAGGCAATAATATAGTTGGATTTTTAGATATGTTTTCCGGGGGAGCCTTAGGAAATGTATCAATAATCGCATTAGGAATAGGACCATACATTACCGCATCGATTGTAATGCAGTTGTTAGCGGTTGTAATTCCACACCTTGAAAAACTTCAAAAGGAAGAAGGCGAAGCAGGGAGAAGAAAAATAGCGCAATATACGAGAGTATTTGCGGTTGTAGTAGCAATTTTTCAGGCACTTGTATTTGTACTGTTTTTATTGAAGAGTGCGACAGCGGCGATTATGCCGGACGTAAATCAATTTTTATTTGTCATAGGCTCTGTCGGTATTTTGACGGCAGGTGCAGTATTTACAATGTGGCTTGCAGAGCTTTTGACAGAAAGAGGAATCGGAAACGGTGCTTCAATGATTATCTTTTGGGGTATTTTGTCCCGTATTCCTTTTTATGTCAAATCTACAGCAAAAATAGTCGTAAATGATGTAAGATTACAATGGGGGTTAATAGCATTGCTAATAATCTTTTTTGCGACAATGGTATTGATTGTAATTATGCACGAAGCGGCAAGAAAAATTATTATAGTAAATCCAAGACGACAAGTAGGTAACAAAGTTTATGGAGGAATGAATACATATATTCCGTTTAAACTTAATCCGGGAGGTGTAATGCCTATTATTTTTGCGATAGCAATACTAATGTTCCCAACGACGGTATTGAGTCTTGTTGTAAACTTTCCGGAAGGAATGTTAAAAGATGTAATGATGCAGTTAAATGCAGTATTTAATCCATCAACAATAAGTTACAATGTAATTTATTTTCTATTGATTGTACTGTTAACATTTTTCTATGCGTCAATCATTCCGAACATGCAACCGAAGGAAATAGCGAACAACTTGAAAAAGTACGGTTCATCAATTCCGGGAATTAAACCGGGCAGACCGACGGCAGAAGCGCTTGATAGAATTTTAAGCAGAGTAACTTTACTTGGAGCATTAGGTTTAGGTGTAGTTGCATTAATACCATCATTTGCCTCAACAGTAACAGACATAACAACATTGCAAGGTTTAGGGGCAACGTCATTAATAATTATGGTTGGTGTTGCGTTAGACTTTATAAATCAAGTAAAAACACAACTCCTTTCAAAAAATTATGAAAGTTTCCTGAAAGAAAAACCATAGAAAAGATGAAAAAAAAGAGAAAAGAGATAAACATGAAAATGTTTATCTCTTTTGTTTTGTGATATAATTACTCTATAAAAGAGGAAGGGGAAAACAATGAAAAAAGAACTTATAATGGTAGGCCCACCGGCAAGCGGAAAGGGAACACAAACAAAAAAATTGGTAGCAGAAACAGGTTTAAAGCACGTAGATACGGGCTCAATGCTTAGAGAAGCGGTTGCAGCAAAAACAGAAGCAGGTATCATAGCAAAGGAATATATGGATAAAGGGCAACTAGTACCTGTAGAAATAGTTGGAAGAATCATTAAAGAAAGACTTTCAAAAGAAGATTGCGAAAAGGGTTTTATTTTGGACGGATTTCCGAGAAGTTTGGAACAAGCAGGAATTTTGGATAACATTCTTGCAGAATTGGATAAAGATAAAGAAGTAGATATGAAAGTAGTTTATTTCGATATGCCAATAGATAATCTAATTGAAAGAATTGTTAACAGACGTTCTTGCCCTGAATGCGGAGCAATATTCAACGTAAAGACAATGACATTAAAGAAGGAAGGCAAATGTGATTTTTGCGAAGCGGAACTTGTTCAAAGAGCAGATGATAACGAAGAAACCGCAAAATCCAGATTTAATACATATTTTGAACAAACTGCACCATTAATTGATTTATATGAAAAAAGAGGTAAATTGGTAAGGGTAAATGCAGCAGGCTCAATAGATGAAGTATTTACAGAACTCAAGAAAGTAATAGGATAATGGCAATATCAAGGAAGTCGGGCTATGAAATCAAATTAATGCGAGAGGCAGGCAGAGTTGTAGCATTAGTTCACGCAGAAATGAAGAAAATTATTAAGCCCGGAATAACGACAAAATACTTAGATGAAATAGCATATCAGATAATAAAAGATAATCATTGTGACCCGTCATGTTTAGGATATAACGGATTTCCATATACAATTTGCGCTTCGGTAAACGAAGAAGTTGTACATGGTTTTCCGTCCGAGAGAATCCTCAAAGAAGGAGATATTATTACCGTAGACACTTGTGCAACCTATAGAGGATATGTTGCAGATTCGGCCTGGACATACGGAGTCGGAGAAATATCCGAAGAGAACAAAAGACTGTTAGAATTGACAGAAAAGGCATTATTTGCAGGACTTTCAAAATTCAAAACAGGAGCAATGTTAAATGATGTTTCAGGAGCCGTTGAAGATGTTGCAAATGAAAACAAATTAGGCATTATCCGCCAATACGGAGGACACGGAGTCGGACAAAACATGCACGAAGAGCCATTTGTATTTAATTACAGAGTTCCTAACGGAAACATTGAATTAAAAAGAGGAATGACGATAGCTGTCGAACCAATGTTGACATTAGGTGGTGATGATGTAGAAGTTATGGACGATGAATGGACAGTTGTGACGAAGGATAAATCTTTTGCCGCTCATTTTGAACATACTTGTCTTGTTACTGATGATGGTGCAGATATTTTGACAAAGATGTAAAATATTGTTAAGAGGAAAAATTATGATTCAAATGCGAGTTATGGGAATAGCAATAGATACAAGAACCGGAAATCCTATTGTTGTATTAAACGACTTAGATAACAGAAAGGCATTGCCAATTTGGATAGGTTCGGCGGAAGCAAGTTCTATAATAAGAAAAATTGAAAATATCAAGGTTATGCGTCCTATGACTCACGATTTGACAATTAATTTCATCAGAGCAACAGGCTATGACATTGAAAAAATAGAAATTAATGACGTGGAGAATGAAACATATTTTTCAACAGTATATTTATCAAATAATGAAGGGAAAGTTCTTGAAGTAGATGCAAGACCTTCTGATGCAATTGCTTTGGCAATACGAGCAGACGCACCTATTTATGTTACGGAGAATGTCTTAATTGACGGGTCTGTAACAACTGATGAACAAAAGGACGAAGAGGAAGCGCAAGAATTTAGAAATTTTGTACAAAGCATCAAACCGTCAGATTTTGAAAAATTACTAAAAGATAATGGCGACTCTGACAGTTAAAAATATTTCATCAAGTATTATCACAAAAGTCAGATTTAGAATTTGCCTTTTTAATTAAACACCTTGAGGAGAAACTTTATCAAATTTAAAAAAAGTCGGATAAATTGTACGTTTATTCGATTTTTTTTGAGATTTTCTGCTTAAACCCATTGCAGCAAGTCCTATCGGCATAGAATTTTGTAATTTTTTGAACAAATTTGATTTTTCAAACTCCATTTTACTCTCCTTTGTAGTATAATATTAGGGTAATTATTATTTAATTAGATTTTGAAAAAAATCAAGAAAGAGGACATCAATGGCAAAAGTTACAAAAGAAATGAGCATTATTGATATCGTACAAAATCACCCTGAAACACTTGAAGTATTTGCAAAGTACGGAATGGGCTGTATAGGCTGTGCGGCAGCAAGATTTGAAAATCTTGAAGCAGGTGCAAAGGTACACGGTTTTGATGCAGATGCAATGGTTGCAGAAATCAACGAAATCATTGGCGAATAATTTATTTTTTTTACAGATGGACTTTAACAGTCCATCTTTTTTTGTACATATTATTTTCAAACAATACCAAATACCAACAAATAATTATAAGCACAACTTAACCTATGAAAAAATATTTTATAATTTTTATTAATATATTTATATTATTTTTAATAATCCTGTTATTTGATTTTCTTTGTTATAATGAGGAATTAGATAAATATAGAGGTTCAAAAGAAGATATTTTAACACGAATTCAACTTTACAATAATTATTATGATAGAGAAGTTAGCGACAAATATTTAAAACAAAAATATATCTATGGCACAAACAAAGACTTTCAATACAGAGAAACAATTAACCAAAACTCACAATTGTCGCCCATTGTTTTATTTGGTTGCTCATACACATACGGACACAAGATATCTTTGAATAAAATTCCATCTGCGGTTATGGGAAAATATTTAAGAAATCCCATATACAACAGAAGTTATCACGGAGCGGGGCCTCAGTTGATGTTATATCAATTGGAAGAAGATGCTTTTTATACTTTAATGAAAGAACCTGTATTTATTTTATACACAATTATTGAAGATCACAGAAGCAGAATATATTATCCTGTAATGTCAACAATGAAAGACTATTTAGACCTATTTTACAAAAAAGAAACGATAAATGAAAAAACAAAATTGGTAAGGATAAAAAATAATAAATATTTTTTGAAACCATGTTTCGTATATAATATATGGAGAGAAATTGTAAATAATTACTATAGAAATGAAGATTTAGAATTTTTAAAATTACATTTTATTCAAGCAAAAAATTGTATGTCTAAACATTGGAAAAATACAAAAATGATAATTTTTGTATATGAATGTTCTGCGTTTGAATATATGAAAGAAATAGAAAAAGAATTAGAAGAAAATGGAATAATAGTCATATATAAAAAAGATATTGCACCATATGATGACAGTGACACAAAATTTTGTTTATCCAAAAAGGATCCCCACCCAAACGAAAAAGCTTGGGAGTATATAATGCCGAAATTATTAAGAGAAATAAAAAGAAAAGGCATAAATTATTAATAAAGGAAATAAATAATAATTTTGCCGAAGAGCATTTTTTGTGTAAAAATATAAATTGAAAACAGAAATGGAGAAATATAGTGAAAAAATTTTTGACATTTTTAGCAATAAGTTTATGTTGTTGTTCTTCAGTTTGTGCAAAATCCATTGAATTTGCACTCGTTTCCGATACTCATTTAAAACCGTCAAATTCAGATATAGAATTTACAGACACGGAAAAAAATTTAATTTTCACTATACAGTCAATAAATAAAAATAAGGATATAAAATTTGTAGTATTTCTGGGCGACAATATTGATAAATCCAATATGAACAGTTTAAGTTCATTCATGAACATTGTTCAAAATCTTAACAAACCATATTACATCGTTTATGGCAATCACGATGCATATCAGGCAGGAGGAATTCCAAAAGAAGAATATGCGAA
>CAZKAS010000078.1:0-6749 GCA_964550875.1 uncultured Muribaculaceae bacterium
ACGGTGATTTTGATATAGCAGTTAGAACAGGCTTTCATTGTGCACCATTTATTCATGACCTCATTGATACAAAAAGCAAACACGGTACTGTACGAGTGAGTTTAGGATATTTCAACACTGAAAGCGATATAGATTTCTTGTTGGAGTCTTTAAGGAGTTTATGAAATGTCATTTAAAGATATTGAAATTAAAACTGAATATCGTTCGGGAAAAAGCAATGTCATAGGTGATTTTTATATACCGGTACTATCCCATGCTGTAAAGTATCAACGTGCAGTAGGTTTCTTTTCTTCAACGGCTTTGATTCAAATTGCTAGAGGTATTTCTGAACTCGTTTCTAACGGCGGCAAAATTGAACTAATTGTTTCTCCTCGTTTATCCGAAGAAGACATTTATGCAATAAAAACAGGGTATGATAAACGAGAAGAAGTAATAAACAGGGCTATAATGCGAGGGTTCAAAGAACCAACAAGTTATTTTGACAGTGAACGATTGAATATGTTAGCAACTCTAATCGCCAGTGATAGGCTTAATATAAAAGTTGCATTTACCGAAAACCAAAATCAATTGGGAATCTATCATGAAAAGATGGGTTTGATGTACGATTCTGAAAACAATGTCATTGCTTTTTCGGGATCAACAAACGAGACAGAAAACGCGTTTGTTTCCAATTATGAAGTTATGGATGTATATTGCTCTTGGCAATCAGATTTTGAGGCCAAAAAAGTGGAACAAAAAGCATTGGCATTTCACCTATTATGGACTAATGCTGATTCTAAAGTAACAATAGTTGATTTTCCTCAAATAGCAATCAACAAACTATTAACTTATAAACGTGATGTTATTGACAAAACTGTAGATCACGAAGAACTTATTAGTAAGCCTCAAAAAACAATTACTAGCATTCCTAAAAATGTTTTTAGAGTTCCTGGAAGTGTTAGTTTCGATGATCACCCATATCAATTAGAGGCAATTAATAAATGGATAAACTCTGATTCTATTGGAATATTTGATATGGCTACTGGTGCAGGAAAAACATATACAGCATTAGGGGCATTATCTAAATTGTCAGAAATACTTGATGATCAACTAGGTGTTATCATTCTCTGCCCCTACCAACATCTTGTTGAACAGTGGGTAGATGATATAAACAAGTTCAATGTAACGCCATTAATATGCTATTCGAAATATGACTGGAAAAAGAAATTTAAAATGCTTGTTTCCGATTTTAAATTAGGTGTTGTGAAAAATTTCTGTGCAATAATGGTTAATGCCTCGTACTCTATGCCATATGTTCAAGAAATTTTAAGTTCAGTAACTGGCAACCTCTGTTTAGTAGTAGATGAGGCTCACAACTTCGGTTCAAAAAAACTGCAACATTGCATGTTGCCTAATTTTAAATACCGATTAGCATTATCGGCAACCTTAGATAGACATCATGACGAAGAAGGCACAAATAGTCTGTATAATTATTTTGGACAAAAATGTATTACATTTACATTAGATGATGCCATACATCAAGGATTTTTAACCCCATATTATTATCATCCAATTGTTGTTTACCTTGATGAAGATGAGCTTGATCACTATATTGAAATAACGGAAAAGGTTGTAAATATCTTACGAAAAAATCGAGATGATGAACTTCCAAAATCGGTGGAGATGTTACTAATCAAAAGGGCTCGTATTATTGCCGGATCCAGAAACAAACTTACTGCATTAAAGTCGGCAATAGAGCCATATAAAGACGATAATAATATATTGGTATATTGCGGTGCCACAACAGTATCCGATGAGTCAGATGATAGTAGTGAAGAAATGCGTCAAATTGAGAAAGTAGTAGATATTTTAGGCAACCAACTAAAAATGCGTGTCTCTATGTTTACTTCAAATGAAGATGCACAAGAACGAGAACGCATTAAAGATAGTTTTGCCGAAGGCAAAATGCTTCAAGCTTTGGTTGCAATTAAATGTTTAGATGAAGGTGTAAATATTCCTGGAATACGAACGGCTTTTATACTGGCAAGCAGCACCAACCCAAAAGAGTATGTTCAGCGTAGAGGAAGGGTGTTAAGAAAATCCACTGGAAAAGATTGTGCTGTTATATACGACTTTATAACATTACCTAGACCACTAGGTTCATTGGCACCGTCTGCAAGCCGTGATTATGAGCTTACTCTTTTCAAAAGAGAAAAAGAACGTTTAGATGATTTCGTTCGTTTATGTGAGAACCCATCAGAATCATATAAATTGATAGATGAAATAAATGAGTATTATCAGTTAAACTACATCGGAGGTAACGATTATGGAATTTAATTCACAGAATCAAATTGTTTTAGACGAAGAAAAATTAAAAAAATTACAACTTCGGATCTATGCTCTTGAAAAAGAAAACTATAAAACCAAGAGATTAAAAGATAACGAGGTTGTCGAAAAAATCATCAAACTTATTTCGCAGGAGGTAGACAATGTTAATTAAGCAAATAACCTTGTCTAATTTTAGACAATATAAAGAAAAACAAGTTGTCAATTTTTCTTGTGATAAAGAAAAAAATGTCACTGTTATACTTGGAGACAATACTAGTGGAAAAACCACATTGATTCAAGCCTTTAATTGGTGTCTTTATGGGACTACATCATTTAAAACTAGAGAATTGATTAATTCAGAATCGCTTCAAGAAATGGAACTGTATTCAGCAAGCGAAGTCTCAGTTGAAGTTGAACTACAACATGAAGAACGTCTTTATGTTATAAGACGAACACAAATCGTAACGAAAAATGAAATAAATAGAGCTCCCACTTTCGCAAGGTCAACTTTGAAAGTTGAATATCAAGAACCAAATGGTGAAATGCAAGAAGTCCCATCCGTTGAAGCACAAAACACCGTAAATAAAATATTGCCAGAAGCATTATCCGGATATTTCTTTTTTGATGGTGAACATATAGCAGACATTAACAACAAAGGAAATGTTGTATCTGCTGTTAGAGGATTAATGGGATTAGAAACCATAAGCGAGGCTGTAGACCATTTTGATCCTAAAAAAGCAAATTCAGTAATAAGCAAACTACATAAAGAATTAGATATTGGGCAAGACCAAAAAGATTCGCAGTTAAAATCTGACTTAATTACTGCCAAGGAAAAACTACAATCCCTTGAACAGAGAAAAACTCAGGTTGAAAATGAAATCAGTTTCTTCGAAAATAGAAAAAATGAATTAGATGCTCGAATACTAGCAAATGCTGCTACCAAAGCTCGTCAAGAAGAAAAAAATCGTATTGAAAGAGATTTAAATTATCTTCAAAATAATCAAGAGACTGTTGAACTTCAAATAGTTCGAGACTTTACAAAAAATTCTTATAAGTTTTTTGCAAAATCACTTTATAAAAAAGCATATTCAGTTATTGCGGACGCTAAATGCGAAGGTGAAGGTATACCCAAAATGCACTCCGACTCTATTGAATTTATTTTAAAACGAGGAAAGTGCATTTGCGGTGCTGATTTAACTTTAAATCAGGGAGCGGTAAATAACATTCGTTATGAACAGAGCCTTTTACCTCCTCAACACATTGGCACAGAAATAAGAGAATTTAAAAGGGATTGCCAGAAAGCAGAAAACGATGTTGAAGATTTTGCTGAAATCATTAAAAACGACTACAAAAGAATACGAGAAAACGCTAATCAAATAGATGATAAAAGAAGTCAACTTTCAGAGTTAAGTCGCTTATTACAAGGCAATGTAGATGTTGGCAAATTTGAACGCGATAATGTTGAAAATAGCAGGCAACTAAGTGAAAAGAGAATGTTGCTTGTAGAACTTTCAACATCTATTGGTGAAGTTAAAAATCAAATTCAATCTTTAGAATCTACTATCAACGGATTACAAGTTGCAACCGAAAAGAATAGAAAAATCAATTCCTATATTGCCTATGCCACCAAAATATATGAATGGTTTAAGCAAAGTTATGACAAGTCTGAAGAAGAAGTGAAAAAAGATCTTTATACAAGTATAAATGATTTGTTCTCACAAATGTATCATGGCCAAAGGACAGTAGAAATAGACGATAACTACCATATCACATTAAAAGTTGATAACGGCAAGGGCGTATTCGTAAATGATACTTCGCCTGGTTTGGATACAGTTAAAAACTTTGCGTTCATCGCAGGTATAGTTGATCTTGCCCGAAAAAAAGCACAAATTAAAGGCGATGATTTGGATAATGTTCAGTATTCAAGTGAGCCATACCCTATTGTAATGGATGCACCTTTTTCAAACGCTGATGATAAACATATTGCAAATATCTCAAAAGTTTTGCCTCAAGTAGCAGAACAAGTAATTCTTGTTGTGATGAATAAAGACTGGGAATATGCACAGTCAAATATGAATCACAAGGTTGGTATATTATATCAAATCGAAAAGCACTCTGAAATTAAATCTTCAATAAGGAGGAAAGACTGATGTTTACTAACGATATTTATGTCAGAGGAAAATATGCATCATGGCTAAAATTTTTAAGCGAAAAAACAGAAAAGAACGACAAAAGTGAAAAAGTGGCTGGTGCTTTTAAAAGAGATATTGATGTTTATTTGACAGCTGCCATTATCGGATTGAACTTTGGACTTCGTAGAGAAGCCGATAATAGTCCTGATAAAGCAAAAATACATGTTGATACAGTTCTTAAAGAGCAAGACAATTTAACATTTGTTTTTAGAATCGCTATGCTTGTCGATAATAGCACAGGATTAGATTCTGATGAAAAGATCAGTCGAACCTTCAAAACACCTGATGCTCCTGAAAATATGGAACTATTCAACTCATATGTTCGGGGAGGAATTGAGTGGCTGTATGAGCAATTCACCGAAGGAACAACAACCAAGGATGATTATCTTACAAAGATTTATGAGATTGTAAACTCCTTCAATAGTGAATTGATCGTATAATCCGTGCATTTCCTAATAATTGAAATAATATTTATTTATAAAGAGGAAATAATAATGACAATAACAGATGCGGTAATAAGGGTTTTAGAAAACGAAGATGAAGGACTAACTCTTCAGCAAATTTATGATAAAATTATAGAGAATAATTATTATGAATTTGGTGCCAAAAAGCCACTTGATGCTTTGCGGATTCAAATAATGCGGTACTGCGAGGACAAAACCATTAGTTTTGCTTCCGATAAAAAAGCTTTTATATCTGAGAAAAAAGATGGAACTGAAATCTTTTTGCTAAAATATAGGCGAGGTCAAGTTATGGATGAAAACAAAAAGTACAAATATATTTCCACAAAGATAAATGGAATAACCATCTATACTCTTATAATGACTGTGAAAGATTTAGCAAATATCAGTTATGTGGCTGTACGAGGAAAAGATACTGAAGAAGGTGCTGTCCAACGTGTTTTAAATCGACAGCGAATTATGTCAATAAAAAATTATGTTCTCGATGATAACTTGTTTGTGAATACTTTTGTTGTTAACTGGACATATACTAAAAGTTTACCTATTATAACTGAATCAGAAATAGAATTGCCGATAATTTACGGTGCAGCACAGTTGATTGACGGACAACATCGTTTAGAGGGCATTAAAGCCGCTATAACAGAAAATCCTGATTTAGCGAATAAAACAATCATTGTCTCACTTGCTATTAATTTGGAAACGAAAGATGCTGCTAAGATTTTCTTGAATATTAACTCTGAACAAAAGCCCGTTCCTAAAAGTTTGATTTATGATTTGTATGGTGTTACAGATGAGGAACGCAATTTTGCTATTAACCGAGCAGAAGATATTGCACGCATTTTAAACGAAGATGTAAACTCTCCGTTTTACAACATTATCAAATATCCAGGAGCACCCAGAGGAAAAGGTAAGTTGGACTTATCTACCGTTGTTAATGCCTTAAAGTCATATGTTGATCACGATGGTAAACTTGAAGAAAAGAATGTTACTAGTTTGAATTTACAAGCAACGGTACTTCAAAACTACTTTAATGCTCTGAAATATCATGCAGATAAGGTGTCGAAATGGAGTACAATTTCTTCTAATATTTTTTACAAGGCAGCAGGATTTATTGGAGCAATTGAATTCTTCATGGAAAATGTTTTGCCTAAATGCGTTGCTCAAAAAAGTTTCAAACAAGAAGTGATTGTGAAAATGTTTGATTTTTCAGATGTTGAGTTAATCACTCCTAAAAATATTGAAACAACGGATGGTCGAACTGCGAGAAAACGTGTTATTGATAATTTGAAGGAAGCGTTCATTTCCGAAACACCAGGTGAATCAGATTATGATTTTTAATACAACAAAATGCCAAGAAATATTCAGAAATCGCTTTACCGGAGCAAGTGGAATTCCATTTCGTGATTTCAACTCTGGAAAAACTATAAATAAAACAACCGTAAATTCTTCAGATATTTCTTTGTATTGCGATGCACGAAAAGATGATATTCTTAGTTTTTATTACAAATCATTGTTATCTTTTTCTGAAGGGTTAGATACATTCTCTCGTAAAAATTATACTTGGGCAACTATAAAACTTTATTATTCTGTTTATTTTGGTTTGCGATCGTCTCTTCTTTGTAGAAACATTGTTTTAGTAAGGGCAAATAAACATTTGTATAAATTCAAAATTGCTGCGGGAGAACACTATGATAAGCCAAAAGAAATGACAGACCACGGCGGAACTATACACACATATGTCGATTTGTTTCAGCGAACCGATTTCTTTTGTAGTAATACATTAGAAAAT
>CAZKAS010000079.1:0-6626 GCA_964550875.1 uncultured Muribaculaceae bacterium
GGGATTGCTTGAGCATATAAAGGACAAATTCCAAAACTTCTTATAAAAGCATTTAAAACCCAATAAACGCCCCCCATATTAACAAAAATGATTAATCCAAGCATGCCCAAAAATTTACCCATAATAGACACTTGAGTAGAAGAAGTCGGATCCAAAACCATAGCAGAAGACATACCCATTTGAGTGTTAATCATATCTCCACCAGCATCAACCACCGCAACTATACAATAGCCAATATAACCAATTATCGCTCCGAAAACATAATTTATCGCCATATAGTAAATAATTGAGGCATTTGCAGGAGGCATTTCCGGTTTCATTATCGACATCAAAAATATTGTCAACAAAACAGCAAATCCCATTCTGACGGTATTTGGAACTTCTGTTCTGTTCATTAAAGGAGCAAATCGCATCATGCCCGCAACTCTCATAAATATAAGAAAGCCCGCACCTAACGCATTATTTATTTGAGGTAAATAAGTTGCCAATCCGTCAACAAATTGCTCTATCAAAACTCATCTCCCTTTGGAAAATCTAATTCCATAAATGTTGGATTTAATTTTGCTCCCGATTTCATAATAGAAATTGCATACTCAACAACACCATCTTCTGTCGTCATTTGAATTTTTGCGTTACCAATTTTTTTTGCAGAAAAAATCAATTGCGAATCCTCACCCGAAAAAGTCATAACCCGTTGAGCGGAAATAATATCAGGATTATTACTTTTTACCGTCTTTACGGATTTTTCAGAGATATAAACATAATCAGCTCCTTGATTAAGTTCAAAAACTTCTTCAGCAGTGGCAACAAGTCCCAATAACATTATAAATAGTGTGATTAAATATCTTTTCATAAATTATCTTCCTTGTAATCTTCTTTCATTAATTTTCTTTTGCTCAATTAAATTAGCTCTCGGAACAGGCATTTTTGAAGCAGCATTGTACTTCATTCTGTCGTTTTCCTTCAAGAAAGGAGGATTTCCCGCCGCATTCATCAAATCACGGGCATTAGGAACATTATCAAAACTATCAACTTTCATTTCATCTGAAAATGGCTTTATATGTTTATAATAATCAGCATCTAAAACATATTTTTCATTTTTGGGAATAACATTGAAAGAAATTTGCACCGCTTCAGTAAAAAGCCCTGAAAGCATTTTGACAAACCCTGAACCCAAGACAAGAATAACCACAAAAACAGCGGTAATCTTAGGAGCGGCAGCGATAGTTTGTTCTTGAACTTGAGTAACTGCCTGTAAAATACCGACAACCAAACCTATCGCTGCCGCCGTTAATACACACGGTAGAGCAATGGCAAGCATCATTATAATTCCTTTTCCCATAAATTCTAATAATATTTCCATATCAAATTTCCTCTAGTTATAACTTGCAGCAAGCCCATGTACTACCAAACTCCAACCATCAACAGCAATAAATATCAACAATTTGAACGGAAGAGAAATAATTGTCGGCGATAACATAAACATACCTAATGCCAAAAGTACATTCGCAACTACCATATCCAAAACAATAAACGGAATATAGATAATAAAACCTATTTCAAATGCCGTTTTAAGTTCACTTAAAATGAAAGCAGGAGCAACTTCCCATATCGTGATTTCTTCAGGAGTTGCTGGAACCTTTCCGCCTCTGGATTTTTCGATAAAATACATCATATCTGATTCTCGTGTATTTTTCATCATAAATTCTTTTAACGGTTTTGATCCCTCTACAACAGCCTCTACAAGCGAACCTGATTTTTGATAAGGTTCATAACCGGCGTCCCACATACTTTGAAACACACCACCCATTGAGTAAAACGTCATTATGATTGAAAGCCCCAATAATACAATTGTTGGCGGTATTGACTGTGTTCCCATCGCTTGTTTTAAAAAGGAAAAAACTATTGCATACCGCATAAAACTTGTCATACAGGTAAAAATAAACGGAACAAATGCAAAACAACTCATTACCAATAAGAGTTGCAATACGGGATCCAAATTTTGTATTAGTGTATTCATTGACTATGCCTTTTTTCTTTCTTGAAATTTTTGTGGAATTTTAAAGGAAAATACTTTTGAAGTATTCTCTTTTTTAACATTTTGTTCTTTTTTTATATCTGCAACAACTTTTGATAATGATGATTTTGGGATATTATTTGAAGAAATTTCTTCATTATCTAATTTTGCAAGCATTGTTGTCGTTTCAGCATCAGAAGCGACTAAAAACCTTTCATTGCCTGCCCGAACAACATATATTTGCTTTTTAGGAGTTAATCTGAGTGCATTTTCAATACATAAACAATCCGCCGATTTATTCATCATTGATGGCTGACAAAATTTTTTGTATGTTACAAGACAAACAGCCAAAAAACCAACCATTGCAAACGTATATGCTAAAAATTGAACAAAATAGACTGACATCATATCCTCCTTATATATCCTCATCTTCTATATCAAAATCATCATAGTTAAAATCATCATTTTTTGATTCTTGAGCATGTGATACTTGTTGAACATTTTGAGTCGGTACAGCAGAATGAGGCACTTGTTCGGCGGTTTGTACAGGTGATGCCGCAGGAGCCGCCGTTTCCGGCTGAATATCAGAATATACTTCATCTACTCTGACTGCATATTTATCATTTATAATGACCAATTCTCCCGAAGCAACAGGTTTATTTTCAACTTTTAACACAACTTTATTTTCATAAAGAGAACCAACATCTACAATTACCCCCTCTGAAATTTGTTTCAACTCTCCCAGAGTGATTGTAACTTTTTCAAATTCCGCCGTTATATCAACCGGAATAACGTCCCACATTGTTCCGCCACCTGAATTATTATTTTCCATAATTTCTCCTTCATCATTGTCAACACCTACAATTATTGACGTTCAGGGTTTATCATAAATTTTCTCGTCTGTCCGTTCATTGCAATAGACATCGTCTTTATATTACTATTCTCTAAAACAACTATATCGCCTGATTCAATATGTCGAATATCATATAACGTTATTTGAGATTTTCCCGTGATTATTTTTACTGAAACCTTATACTCTCCAAACGAATCCATATCAAAATGTTGTTTCGTGGATAAAGTTCTTATCTCTGGAATTAACGAAATTGGAACTGAAATAATATACTTTCCCAAAAAACCTTTTTCACTTTTTGCTATCATCGTTAAATGGACAAAATTGTTGTTTCCTTCAACTATATCCTCTTCTTTTTCTAAAAATTGAGAAATACCTTTGTATATATAATCATTCAACTTCGTTAAAATTGTCGCTTCCAATTCAGTCATATTTTCAGGAACAAAAACTTCGGCACACTCACCTAAGCCCTTCTCTAATATCATATCCATAAACGGTGCCGCTATTCTGAAAAAAACTTCATGCTTTTTATCTGTTTTAATTCTGGTTACAAAATATTCTTCCCCTACAAAAAAAACATTATCTTGCTCTGTTATACCAACCAATTTTAAATCAAAATCCGTTAGCAAAAATTCTCTCATCTTTTCCTTTATTCTCGAGAGAAAAACTCTCTTAAACCAATAAAATGAGCCGTTTATTCTGTTTGAAAATTTTGAATTATACTGAGAAACTACCACAATTTATCCCCAATGTACGAGAAAATACACAATTCCCTCAAATATAGATTATATTGTTTCGCTCAAGATAACATCATTTATTTGTTGTATATATTTATTTGTTTAGTATTTTTCATAACACAAAACCACCTCTCAATAAAAAGTTATAATATTTTTGAGGAAAAAATCAATCTAAAAACATAAAATTAAAATTTCTGCATTAAATCAAGAACTGCAGAATTAAGTTCGGCAAAATCAGCCTCAAGAGCGTTACTTCTTGCTATAAAAATTAATGACATTGCTCTTTGCAACTTATCAGCGGCATGGTCTTTCACTGCAGAAATGTATATTTCTCTCAATCTTCTCTTAATTTTGTTACGTTTTACCGCACGTTTATGGATTTTTTTGCTCACTACAAATCCGACTTTTGTCGGTATTTTTTCATCAGTTTTCTCTTTCCCGACATAAAGCGTCAAGAAACTATTACTCTTGCAATTTTTAACTCTGTATGTCGCAGAAAATGCCTTCTCTTTTTTAAGTCTGAATTTTTTTTTCAACATAATTAAACTAAGTAAACTAAACAAGAGGCTGTCCTGTGACAGCCTCTAATCTTTGGTTAAGCTCTTTCTTTAGCAGTAATTGCTAATTTATGACGACCTTTTGCTCTTCTTCTGTTAAGAACTTCTCTGCCGCCGTCAGTTGCCATTCTTGCTCTGAAACCGCTTACGTTTTGTCTTTTTCTTTTTGTTCCTTCAAGCGTACGTTTCATATTATTTCTCCTTGAAAATTCTTTTCTAAGTTATATCATAATAAACAAGACATGAATTAAAGTCAAATAGAAAAATTATAAGGTAAATTATTATGAACAAAATTGGTTTTATCGGTGCCGGAAAAATGGCAACAGCAATTATTAAAGGTATTATCGACTCAGGTTTTTGCGAAAGTAAAAATATTCTTGTTTCAGATGTAAATGAAAAATCTTTGAAAAAAATGCAATCGGATTTACAAATTACACCTGCTCAATCTAATAATGAAATCGTTAAAAATTCCGACATTATATTTTTTGCGGTAAAACCATTCGTCATGAAAGATGTTTTATCAGGAGTAAAAAAAGATTTTAACGAAAATAAACTTATAGTTTCAATTGCAGCAGGCATTTCAACTTCAACTATCGAACAATTCGCCGAAAATATCCCTGTTATTCGTGTTATGCCGAATACACCCGCTTTCGTAAAAGCAGGAATGAGTGCGGTTTGCAAAGGAAAATATGCAACGGAAGAACATGCGGATTTTGTTTGCAAAATAATGGGCAGTCTTGGTATCGCAATTAAAGAAGAAGAAAAAAATATCGACGTAATTACTGCAATAAGCGGTTCTGGTCCTGCATACTTTTATTATTTCATAAATGAATTTGCTAAATCCGGGGTAAAATACGGGCTTGATGAAAAAACCGCATTAATTTTGGCAGCACAAACCGCATTGGGTTCTGCAAAAATGGCTCTTGAAACAGATATTCCGCTTGAAACTTTGATTAAAAACGTTACAACTCCTGGGGGTTGCACCGAAGTCGGCAATAATATTTTAGCCAAAAATAAAACCAATGAAATTATCGATAAAGTCGTAAAAGGAACTATGGATAAAGCAGCAGCGTTGGGTTAATGTCCAATCAACATTCTACCCGAATAATCCGAGTTTATTTTTATTTTAACTTACTTGATAACGTGAAATTAAAATCAAATCGCCGTTGGAAATTTATACGTAGTCACGTTTTATAATTAAATTCAAATAAGCATAAAGTTATGGTTGAATAATTGTACGTACATTATAATGCACGCTACTCACTTTAAAAGGTCGGTACAAAACCGACCTTTATTACTATTTTCCTAAAAATACCTGACTACCAAGAAATGTCTTTGCGTAAATAATCCATATTGCCTTTTGTGATAACCCAAGCAGCACAACCTCTGCCATATGTTTTACAAAGAGATAAAGAAGAATCGAACGCATCATCTGAGGGCGTACCAACAGGAACAAATCCATATTTAGTTAACCAAAAAGTAAAAGTATCTTTTCCTAACGTATTAGGGCCTTTATCTCCATTTACATCAACAAAAAAATCACCGGTAACATTTTTTAAATATTCCGCTGTTCCTGTCACCTTAGCATCTTTAAACAACCCATATCCGACAGACATACCGTCCGAAAGACGAAATTTGTAATAATCATCAAGTCCATTCCAGTTCACCCAATCACTACCGTCAAAAAACTTATACATTCCACCGTTTTCTGTTGACCAGCAATCAGTATTTGTTTCCATTTTACAATTCTTCTGAACATTAAAATATTTTACAAATTCATCACCAAAGTTTTTTGTTATTTCTAATTTGGTTGAACCAAAATATGAGGAATTAAATTCCCCATTTTCTGCAACCATTCTTTGATATGCCTGACCAAGAATTGAATATGCCTTCTTAACCGCAACAACGGTTTCTTGTTCATTCGTTTTATTCATCAGGGAAGGTATAGTCATTGCCGCTATAATCCCTATGATTACCAGCGTTATGAGAACTTCTGCCAACGTAAAACCGTTTATCTTTTTCATATGAACCCTTTCTTTATTTTTGAAACAAATTCAGTTTTTTTGTTTGTCTTGTATATTGCAAGAAGTAAGTAGCGTGCATTATAATTCACAAAAATTACTTATGGCTTTATAATTGGATTACTTCGTCGCTTTGCTCCTCGTAATGACAGTAACCGCAAGACTTTATTCAATATTCGTCACTGCTGCACATGTACAACTACGAGGGATTTATTTTTCAAAGAAATTATTTCTTTCAATTTGAATTGAAAGTTTTCCCCCATATACCCATTATCAGGTAACAAACAACCGACTTCAAGACACACGCTCTCTTCTCTTCTATTCTATTAGCAGAGCCTATCCCCATTGATTTTCCCTGTCAAGAAATTCAAATTTACATTCTGTTACATTTTATTATTGGTGGATTCAAGAAGTAATCGCAACACTATAAAGTTGAAATACCTC
>CAZKAS010000080.1:0-6531 GCA_964550875.1 uncultured Muribaculaceae bacterium
TGTATCTTGAAGGTTCAGATCAACACAGAGGTTGGTTCCAGTCCTCGTTGTTGACGTCAGTTGCGACTCAAGGAATAGCTCCATACAAACAAGTTTTGACTCACGGATTTGTTTTTGGTGAAGACGGAAGAAAGATGTCAAAATCATTGGGCAACTACATAAGACCTGATGATATCATCAAAAATTATGGAGCGGACATTTTGAGATTATGGGCTGCTTCAGTTGATTACAGAAACGATATTAAAATTGGTGATAACATTGTTAAGCAACTTTCTGAAATTTTCAAAAAGACAAGAAACACGGCAAGATTTTTGTTGGGTAATCTCTATGACTTTGACCCTGCAAAAGATTATGTTGCTTATGAGGATTTAAAACCTCTTGATAAATTTGCTTTACATAAATTAAATGAACTTATTGTTAATGTAACAGAGGCTTTTGAAGCATACGAATTTTATAAATATTTCCAATGTTTACAAAATTTTGCGGCAGTAGATTTAAGTTCATTCTACTTGGACATTGTTAAAGACAGACTTTATACCGCAGGAAAGAAATCACTTTCAAGACGGGCATGCCAGACGGTTTTGTATGAAATTTGCTCGGCTTTAAACAGAATTTTAGTTCCTGTAATGCCTCACCAAGCAGAGGATATTTGGAAAAATACACCAGTTGCGCAAAAGGTTGGTAAACCCGAAAGTATTATTCTTTCAAGTTGGCCGGAAGTCAATGAAAAATGGACAAATGAAGAAATTAATGCTGACTTTACTGAAATTTTAAAACTCAGAGAAACAGTTACAAAGGCAATTGAAGTTTTAAGAGCAGATAAAGTAGTAGGAAGTTCATTAGAAGTTGCCGTTACTGTAACGGGTGATAATATTGCATTACTTGATAAGTATAATGATGACTTGAAGGCATTGTTTATTACTTCTCAAGCCTATGTTTCTTCCGAAAAACCTGAAGATGTTCTGAGCGAACATACGGAACATGGTTTTACCGCTTGGGTTACTAAGGCAAAGGGTCAAAAATGTGCTAGATGTTGGAAATATGCCGAACTTTGTACGGAAGAAGGACATGAAACAATTTGTCCGGACTGCCTTGAAGCATTAAAAGACTAATTTATTAAATAAAAAAGGGACAATCTTCGGATTGTCTTTTTTTTATGAAAAAAATTTAAACCTGACAACTTTCTCGAATTTTGTTACAATAATAAAAAAATAAAAATTAACAAAATTGGCAATTTTTAGTTTTTACAAACTTATGAAAATCAGAAGGTTTAACTTTGATAAAAGAACAAAAAAATTTTTCTAAATCAATTAAAGCAGCAATATGTATTATTGCTTGTATTTTTCCTGTTCTTAATGAAGCCGATGTTTGTGCAAAAGAACCTGTTTGTGATATAGATAAGATATGTTATAATTACCTAAAAGGAAAAGAGGATTGTAAAATGACAAGACAAGCACATAGTGAAACAGAAAAAGAACTTTTTGCATCTGTTGAAAAAAACACGCCTGACTACGTAAAAAATAGTACGCTACCTGATTTTTACAATAAAGATGCATTCACATTGAGAATTAAAAAGGAACATTTGGCACCTTATGATGCTGAAAAAAATCCCGAAGGCTTAAATTTATCCAATTGGCTTGCAAATTATGCAAAAGAAGCGGCAGTATCTACAGCCGGTATCAGAGGGCCTCAAAATATTTTGTATCCTCACGATGCAAGATTTCCGATTAATGTAATAGGTATTATTTTAGCAACTCATGCGAAAGCACTTGTTGCAAAGAAAAATTATGAAAATAAAAAATTATTAAAATTAGTCGGACGTGAAGTTCGTTACAATTCAGAACTTTTCCTTGATATGATTGCAAGAGTTCAAGCGGCACAAGGTATAGAAACAATAACGACTAAAGACAGACAATCAATGCCGATTTGGCTTGCATCATTTCTTGCTTTTAAACTCGATTTACTTGGTGGTGAATATATTACATCAAGTCACGGTATTAGCGTTAAAAATGCAACAAAAGATTTAAATTCACAAGGAAGTCAATATCTTCCCGAAGAGTCAATGGCTTTTGTTAATCAGATTAAGGCTATTTTTGCGGAAGTTGAAGAAAAAGGTTACTATGATATACCTATAGCAGCAAACAATGATAAATTGATTAATGAGAAATTTTTGCAAAAATATGATGATGGTGTTGATTTGTATGTTGAATATTTACAAAGCGGTGTAGCAAATGATAATAACATCAAATTAATTAATAAATTAGAAGATAAAATTGTAATAGAAAACGTAGGTGGTTCTGCGTATAGAACATTATCAAGAGTGTTGAAAGATTTAAAAATCGAAAAACATTACGATTGGTTTAATACGGAAGAAGATCCGTTCTTTCATGGAATTGGCAAATTTGACCACGATAGTAAGGGAAACAAGTGTTTTTATGATTATTCGTTGGATACGACAGTTGTTGCAAAAGACAAAGACGGAAAGCCATTCTTCCCTGTAATTGAAACATTGAATTACAAAGAAAAGTTGGCTAAATATCCTGTAGGAACGGCAGTTTTCATTACCGATCCCGACCATGACAGATTTACTGTTTGTCAAATCGAAAAAGCAGAAAATGCAGACAGATTAAAGAAAACAGGTATCGACTATGTATCTCTTGATGAAGGAAGAATTTTGTCTGTATTGACAGCGAACCAATCATTCCTTTTGATTATGGATTTCTGGGCAAAACAATTGAAAGAAGCAGGTTTATGGGATAATCACACAAGATTTATCATAAAGACGACAGCATCAGCAAAATCTTGGGACGAATGGGCAGAAAATAACGGAGTTAAAGTTGTTAATGTCCCTGTTGGATTTAAAGAAATTGCAAATATTATGAAAAAGGTTGAAAAGCAACTTGCGGAAAATAACGGCAAAGATGTTGTGATAACTGATGTATTCGGATATGACGTAAATCTTGGAGCAAATCCTGCGGTAGTATTTGCAGGAGAAGAATCAGGGGGAATGATTATCGGAGCGGAACAACCGGTCGTTTCAAAAGCAGGCAGAATGGCAATTGCGATGAGAGAAAAGAGTGCAACAGAAGCAATTCTTATCGGTTCTGCAATGGTTAGTGCAATGAACGAACAAAAATTACTTTTATCGGAAGCATTGGTAAAATTGTTTGAAGATAATAAGATTGTTGGTAAATTTGATGTTCGTGAGGACATTGCATATTATAATGAGTCAGAACCTGATATTGCAAAACTTACAGCCGCAAAGAAAGATGGGGAAGCAAAACGAACGAAAAATGATGTTTTTTATCTTGCAATTGCGATGGCTAAACGAGAAGGAAAAATTACAGTTGATAATGCAAGAGAAATTTTTGTTTCAACATTTGGAGAAGAACTTGATTTTTCAAACCTCAAAGATGTTTTGTTCGTAGGTGACGGTACATACTTGTTATTTGACGATAAATACATTGAAATCAGACCTTCCGGTACTGATGCAAAGACAAAAGCTTACGGAGCAGGTTCAGATAAAGCAAATATTTTACATTTTGCGAAGATTTTGGGTAATTATTCAGGTGATTTGAATGATACATACTTGAAATTTATAGACAAATCATATTATGATAATGCAAAAGCAAAATCGGCGGTAATTTACCAAGAATTTACCGATAAAGATGCAAACAATGTTCCGTTTGTAATCCCGAATTATGCAGAAACAATCGGATTATAAGGAGATACCTAAATGGCAGATGA
Source organism: uncultured Muribaculaceae bacterium (assembly GCA_964550875.1). GTDB lineage: Bacteria > Cyanobacteriota > Vampirovibrionia > Gastranaerophilales > Gastranaerophilaceae > RUG841. The sequence goes on from CAZKAS010000080.1 coordinate 3,748, forward strand.
ATCAAAAATCCTTGCAACAATTGCAAGAAGTGCAACAGAACAATTACAAATTTCAATAAGTCATTACAGAGGCAAAAGTTATCTTAATATGAGAATTTTTTACACAACTGACGACGGTCAAACATGGCTTCCGACGAAAAAAGGTGTTACATTTGCACCTGATGCGTTAATGACTTTAAAAGATGCAGTTGATGTTGCGATTGAAGAACTTTTAACTCCTGAGGAAGCAGACGTTTAATGACTAATGCAACTCAAAAGGTTGAAATTTTTGATAATAAGGGCATATTGAATAAATATGCCCTTGTTATTGCCGATGTAAACGGACTGGGTACAAAAGCTTTCAGTTATGCTATACCTGAGGATTTAAGGGAAAAAATTAAATATGGTTCTCCTGTTGTCGTTCCTTTCGGGGTAAAGAATGCTGTAAACGGCTTTGTTGTCGGGTTTTCTGATACGGTTGACGGAAATTTTAGGGTAAAATCAATTTTAGATGTACTTGATGAAGATGTTGCATTTTCTCCTGAATATATGCAACTTTTGCTTTGGACTGCAAAATATTACGTATGTGACTTAAATTCTGTTATACAAGTTGCTTGTGCATCTAAATTGTTTGGAAAATTTAAAACGAAAATTACAAAGATTTCTGAAAATATCAATGAAAAATTGAGCGAAAATGATTGTAAAATACTTGCCAATCTTGAATTTGGTGTTCCGACTTCGGATATTTCACTAAAAAGAAGAGTTAAAATTTCAAAAGAAAAATTTTCTCGTTCCATAAGAGAATTAAAGACTTTAGGTATAATAAAATCGGAAAATATTCCTGACGAACCGAATGCAAAAGAAAAAAAGGTTAAATCAGTAAAAATTCTTTCAAAGATGACAGAAAATAAGACTTTCTTGAAATTTTTAAAAAATTTTGAGACAGGGAATGAGTTTTTGCTTTCTGAATTTTTGAAAAGAGCACATACGACATTATCGACATTGAGAAAAGCTGAACAAGCGGGACTTGTAGAAATATTTGAAAAAAGAATATACAGAAATCCGTTAAATATATACGAAAAAGAGAAGAATACCGAATTTCCTCAGTTGTCGGAAGAACAGAAAAACGCTTATGAAAATATTGTTCAAAAGATAGAAAAAAAACAAACAGAGCCGATTTTAGTACACGGAGTTACCGCTTCAGGCAAGACCGAACTTTATTTTGCACTAATGAAAAAGGTAATTGAAGAGGGGAAAAATGTATTATTTCTGGCACCTGAAATAGCGATAGCATCAATGCTGACAAAAAAAACTGCACTCAGATTTGGTATAGAAAATGTTGCAATTTGGCATAGTTCAATTTCAGATGGCGAAAAATTTGACATAAGACAAAGAATGAAAAAGAACAAGGTGAAAATTCTCGTAGGGGCGAGATCAGCAGTATTTGCGCCGTTGAAAAATATCGGATTGATAGTTATTGATGAAGAGCATGAAAGTTCTTATAAACAAACGGCTCCACCACCATATTATAATGCTTGTGAAGTGGCGGAAAAATTGGCTGAAATTAGTGGAGCGATTGTAGTTAAAGGTTCTGCTACCCCAGATGTATGTACTTATTACAGAGCAGCTAAATTTGGAAATTTGATAGAATTAAAAGAGCGTTTTAATAATGTTCCACTTGCTCCGGTTTCAATAGTTGACATGAAAGAGGAATATTCTACAAAGGGACAGCGATTATTTTCAAAATATTTAATTGGAAAAATAGAAGAAAATCTTGATAATGGAAAACAAATAATACTATTAATGAACAGGTTGGGTTTTTCTACAAAAATTCAATGCCCGACTTGCGGAGAAATATTGACTTGTCCACATTGCTCAGTACCATTAGTTTTTCATAAAAAAACGAATACAGTGAGATGTCATTGGTGTGATTATCAATCAAAAATGCAGGATACTTGTCCGTCTTGTGGTTCTTCTGATTTTAAATTTTCCGGTATTGGCACGGAAAGAGTAGAAGGAATTGCTAAAAAACTTTTCCCAAAAGCCACAATTGCCAGATTCGATTCAGACAGTACAAACAAAAAAAATGCATATGCAGAGATATTAGATGAATTTGATTGTGGAAAAATTGATATTTTAATTGGAACATCAATGAGTGCAAAAGGTTTGGACAATGAAAATGTAACACTTGTTGGTGTTATTAATGCAGATGGCTCTTTCGTTTTTCCTGATTATCGTTCGGCAGAGAGGGGATTTCAACTTCTGACACAGGTTGCAGGACGTGCGGGAAGAGGAAAATATGGAGGCTCTGTTGTTTTTCAAACTTATAATCCTGATTTTTCCGTTCTTTCTTCAGCAAAAGAACAAAAATACATTAGTTTTTATGAAGAAGAGATAAAGATGAGAAAAGAGTTCGGCTATCCTCCATTTTCACAGGTTATTCGATTAATTGTATATGGAATGAATGAAAATCGGGTAATGCAAGCAACAATAGAAATCGGAGAGCAGTTAATTAAAACTGTTAAAAAATGCAATTTAGATAAGAAAATGTATGTTGGTGCAATGTCGCCATGTGCATATGAAAAAGTAAATAATGAATTCAGATATGAAATACTGATTAAAAATTTTGCTGATAAACAGGGGCATTCTTTACTTTCAAAATTTTATAAATCTGTAAAGTTACCCAAAGATTTGCGTTTAAAAATTGATGTAAGTCCGATTGATTTGTTGTAAATCTAAATGGTATTCGCAAAAAAAGCCCTCATAATGAGGGCAGTACTTAATTTAGAGAGAGAGTTTTGAGAT
>CAZKAS010000081.1:0-6516 GCA_964550875.1 uncultured Muribaculaceae bacterium
TGTTTTATCTATATCTTCCATGCAGTGTTCTGCAAGTTCCTTTGGTTCAGATGTATTTAAATATCTTGCAGGAATGATAACGTCCGTATCAACATCGTTTTCATATTTCCAAGTCTTTCCTTTGAGTATATTTTCCATATAACCCCCTTTACAAATTCTATAAAAATATTATATACTGAACATATCTAAATAAAACTCTATTTAAAAAATTCTACGGAGAAACAAAATGAACGAAAATATCGGTGTAAACGCTGGAAAAATCTGGCAATACTTGGAAAAAAACGGAGAATCAAAGATTGTTAGGGTAAAAAGAGAATTAAAACTCTCATCTATCGAACTTTATTTGGCTCTCGGTTGGCTTGCTCGTGAGGGTAACGTCGCTTTTTGTAAGAAAGGATTTTTCATGTGGGTTAAGTTGGCTTAATCTAAAATCCGATAAGTTTATAAAAAGACGACGCAAGTCGTCTTTTTTTTGTGTAAAATTAGAATGTAACGAAAGGACAAGTATGTTTGTAAAACACAAAAACTACAATTTACCGACAAAAGACGGTTTCTTCGGGGAATTTGGAGGAATGTTTGTTCCTGATAATTTCAAGCCGGTACTTTTCAGATTAGATGAAGAATTTGAAAAAGCTCTTCATGATGAAAATTTTGAAAAAGAAGTTTACGATTTATTAAAAGAATATTCAGGTCGTCCGACACCTTTGTATTATGCAAAAAGATTGACGGAACATTACGGAAAGGGCAAAATTTACCTAAAGCGTGAAGACTTAAATCACACAGGTGCTCACAAAATAAATAACGTTATTGGACAATGTCTGCTTGCAAAAAGAATGGGTGCAAAAAAAGTCATTGCTGAAACAGGTGCAGGACAACACGGGGTTGCAACAGCAACGGTTGCGGCTCTTTTAGGACTTGAATGCGAAATTTTCATGGGGGAAACTGATATTTTCCGTCAACGGACAAATGTTGACAGAATGAAATTATTGGGAGCAAAAGTCAATTCTGTAACGCAAGGTACAAAAACGCTTGCAGATGCGTGTGATGCGGCAATTGAGTATTGGTTAAATCATTCGGACGAAGTTTTCTATGTATTAGGTTCTGCTGTAGGACCGCACCCATACCCGAAAATGGTTCATTATTTTCAATCCTTAATAAGTGTTGAAGCACGTCAACAGATTTTGGAAAAAGAAGGACGACTTCCGGATTATGTAGTCGCTTGTGTCGGAGGCGGTTCTAATGCGGTCGGAATGTTTGCGGCATTTTTAGAAGATGAAAACGTTAAACTTATCGGAACTGAAGCAGCAGGCGAGGGTGCAGACACAGACCATACCGCAGCAAGTTTGGCAAGAGGTAAAAAAACATATCTTCATGGAATGTATCAATATGTTTTGGTTGATGAAGACGGAAATCCCAGAGAATCTTACAGTATTTCCGCAGGTTTGGATTATCCGGGTTGTGGTCCTGAACACTGTTATCTTCACGATACAGGTCGTGCTTTATACTACCCTATTACGGATAGAGAAGCTATTGAAGCGTTTGAAAAATTATCGGCTCTTGAAGGCATAATCCCTGCAATTGAATCTTCACATGCCGTAGCATATTTGGAATATTTAATGCCAAAAACAAACAAAGATGATATTATTATCGTAAACATTTCAGGTCGTGGAGATAAAGACTCGGAAAGAATATTAGAAATATTGACACAGAGGAAGTTATGGATAAAATCGAAGAAAAATATATAGAACAAGCAAAAAAATTAGCACGTGATTGCGAAATTTTGCCCGGCGGAGTCGATGAATTGGCTCGAAAATTACAAAAATCGGATAAGACAGGTAAACCGCTTAAGATAAAATTAGGTATGGATCCTTCCAGACCTGATTTGCACCTCGGACATACGGTTGTAATGCGTAAAATCAGGGAATTTCAAAAATTAGGTCATACTCTTCAACTTCTGGTTGGCGGCGCTACGGCAATGATAGGAGATCCGTCAGGCAAGTCTGAAACACGTCCTGCGCTTACGCTTGAGCAAGTTAATGAAAATGCAAAAACATATTTTGAACAAATTTCAAAAGTTATTGACGTTCAATCGGCAGATGTATTAAACAATGCCGATTGGCTTCACAAGATGACATTGCCTGATATTATCGGACTTGCGTCAAAGGTTACGGTTGCTCAAATTATGACCCGAGATGATTTTAATAAACGCTATAAAGAAGGCTTACCGATTGCAATTCACGAATTTTTCTATCCGCTTATGCAAGCGTATGATTCCGTTGTTTTGGATTGTGATATTGAACTTGGCGGTACAGACCAAAGATTTAACACATTGCTCGGTCGTGAAATGCAAACCGCTTATGGCAAGGAAGAACCGCAAATTGTAATGCTTTTGCCGTTGCTTGAGGGTACAGACGGGGTTAAAAAGATGTCAAAATCTTATCCTGAACACTGTATCAGTCTTTGTGACAAGCCGTCCGATATGTACGGAAAAATAATGTCCGTTCCTGATGAATTGCTGCTCAGATATTATTCATTGCTCACTGATTTGTCTAATGAAGAAATTGCTGAAATCAAAAAACGTCTTGAAACAGAAAATCCTCGTGATTTGAAGATGCAATTGGGACACATTATAGTTGAAATGTATTATAATACCGAAGAAGCCGACAAGGCTCAGGCAGAATTTGTCAATGTCGTTCAAAATAAAGGAGTACCGTCAGATGTTCCTGAGTACAAAATCGAGGCAGATATGACGGTAGCGGAAATTGTTATGAATAATAAATTGGTCGAAAGTAAAGGTGAGTTAAAAAGACTTGCTGCTCAAGGCGGTTTGAAGATGAACGACGAAAAATGTTCAGACATAAACTCAACGGTTACGCTTGATATGCTTCCGATTGTTCTAAAAGTAGGAAAAAGAAAGTTCTGTAAGGTCGTAAAATAATGAAAATTTATGAAAATTTAACCGAACTTATCGGAAAAACACCGCTCGTAAAAATCAATAAAATTAATGACGGCGTGGCAAATATTGTGGCTAAAACAGAATATTTCAATCCTACAAACTCAATTAAAGACAGAGCCTCATACTATATGCTTAAATGTGCTTTTGAGCAGGGGCAGATTGACAAAAATACCGTTATAATTGAACCGACAAGCGGAAACACAGGTATCGGACTTGCAATGTGTGCTGCCGTTTACGGAATGAAATTAATTTTGACCATGCCCGAATCAATGAGTGAAGAAAGAAAAAAAATTCTTCGGGGTTTTGGTGCCGAACTCATTTTAACTCCTGCGAAATCGGGCATGCAAGGGGCGGTTGATGAGGCATTAAATTTGATGATGAAATATAAAAATTCATTTATGCCTTCTCAATTTACCAATCCGAATAATGCAAAAATTCATTACTTGACGACAGCAGAAGAAATTTGGGCTGATACAGATGGAAAAGTTGATGTTTTTGTGTCGGCATTTGGTACCGGAGGAACTCTTACAGGTTGTGCAAAACGATTGAAAGAATTAAATCCGAATATTTATACAGTTGGCGTTGAACCTGCTGAAAGTCCGTTGATGACAAAAGGCAAAACAGGAAGTCACGGCATTCAGGGAATTGGAGCAAATTTTGTTCCCGAAATTCTGGACAAATGTGTAGTTGATGAATTTTTTGATGTTAAAACCGATGATGCGATAAAAACAGCAAAAGATTGTGCTGTAAAAGAGGGGCTTTTATGCGGTATTTCTTCAGGAGCAGCTCTTTATGCAGCAATACAAATTTCAAAGATGGAAGAATTTAAGGACAAATTAATTGTTGTTATTCTTCCTGATTTTGGAGAAAGATATTTATCCACAAAATTATTTGAGAATTAATTATGAGATTAATAAAACGAACGATTTCACAGATAAAAGAAGATATTCAAACAATTTATGAGAAAGACCCCGCAGCAAGAAATTTGGCGGAAGTAATATTTTGTTACCCCGGATTGCATGCGCTGATTTGCCACAGAATTTGTCATAAATTAAATTACTGGAAAATTCCGTTTATTCCGAGATTAATCTCTCAAATTTCCAGATTTTTCACGGGAATAGAAATTCACCCTGCCGCAACAATAGGACACAGATTTTTTATTGACCACGGAATGGGTGTTGTAATTGGGGAAACGACAGTAATTGGCGATGATGTTTTGATATATCAGGGCGTAACATTAGGCGGAACAGGAAAAGAAGCCGGTAAACGTCACCCTACAATATGCAATGATGTCGTTATCGGAGCAGGAGCAAAGGTTTTGGGCAATATTTTAATCGGCTCCGGAGCGAGAATTGGTGCAGGTTCGGTTGTTATTGATTCCGTGCCTGAACATTCTACGGTTGTAGGTATTCCGGGAAGAATTGTACAGCAAAAAGTTGTTGTTGACGGGCAACTTCAACATAACAGAATACCTGACCCCGTTGCTTGTCAGTTAAACAGACTTAAATATGAAATTGTTGACTTGAAAGAAGATGTTGAAAAATTGAAAAATTCCGGAAATTAGTAATGTTTGGGGTATTATGCAGACTTCGATAAAAAAAGATATTTTAATTTTTTTGTTTTTCTGGATTTTCTATTCGCTGATTTACATTTTGTTTCCAATTGTTCCTGACTGGGATTGGACAAATTACAAACATTACAATGCTTGGGCATTCTTGAACGACAGAATGGCAATCGATTTTCTGGCTTCTAATTCAAGAACTTGTATAAATCCTATTTATGATGTAATTCATTATGTTTTGATGCTCAAATTGAATAATATGCCAATAGTATTTTTCATTCTTTCTTGTTTGGATACCGCATTTTTATTCTTTTTTTCATACAAAATTATTGACTTTTCTTTAAAAGAAATGAAAGATGTTTGGGTAAAAAAATCGATTTTGATTTTTTCATTTTTATTTGCGTGTGTTGCTCCTATTATTATTTTGGAAACCGATTTTTCACGTAATGATGTTTGCGTTAGTGCATTTTTCCTTTGTGGGTTAAATTTGTTCTTAAAAAATTATTTTGGAGATATTTCTCCAAAACGATTACAGCTATTATGCATTAGTGGAGCTTTAATGGGAATTGCACTTGGCTTAAAACTTTCTGTTATGTCTTATATTGTTTCGGTCATGGTTTTGTTTTTAATATTTTTTAAATATGTTCAAACTCCGATAAAATGTATTCTTTATTGGCTATTTGGCGTAATTACAACTTTTCTTCTCTTAGATGGTTGGTGGCTTGCAAAATGTTATTATATTTTCAAAAATCCTTTATTTCCTAATTTTAATCATTTCTTCCGGTCGCCATTTGCAAATGTTGTAAATCATTCTTACAATGACTATTTTCATCTTTTTCCACAAAATGCTTTTGAATATTTGTTTTGTCCTCTTCTAAGAGGTAATGACACTGTATTTTTTATGGAAATTGAGAATGCTTTTGATACAGGATTTGCAATTGGATATATAGCTGTTATTTGTTTGACTATAATTTTACTAATATCTTTTTTTAAAAATCAAATTTTATCAAAATTTGACTTTATTAATAATAAAATTTTGTTTTATCTGTTAGCTTTTGTGGCAATAACTTATGTTTGCAATATGTCCTTGTTTGGAACAAACGGAAGGTATCTGTCGGGTATTTATTCTTTCTTTGGATTTTTTACAGGGATTTTAATTTACTATTTATTCAAAAATTGCAAAAATTATAAGTTCTTTATAATTTTTAATATGAGTTTGATTTTATTGTATTCATGGATATTCTCTTCTTATGGTGATATTAAGTGCATAAGAAATGAAAACAATGAAAAATTTAAATTTATATCAAAATTAATAGAACCTGAGGATTTGAAATTTGAAGATAATTCTACTGTTTTGCTTCTATCTTATGGAACTTCTTATATCGCTCCGGATCAAAATCCTAATGTTAAATATGTCGGTTTTCAAATACCTGATGAAATTTTCAATAAGTTTAAAAATGAGTCAATAGCTTTAGATAGATATATCAACGCAAAATATTTTCCATCAAATTATAGTGAAAAATATACTCAATCTGTTTTAAATAATAAGAATAAAAAATTGTATGTCGTCTTTCTTATTGATAATCTAGAGCTTGCAGAAATAGCCCTTAACTATTATAATAAAGGCAGTTCAAACCCTGTAAAATTTAAAAATTGTCATGAGTTAAAAAATAAAATTTTTGATTCTGCGTTATGGAATACAAGAACTTTTGTTTGTGAAATTAATTAAATGGAGAGGTCATTATGAATTCAGAATTTGATTTATCAGTAGTCATTCCCTGCTTAAATGAAGAAAAAACTATTGGCATTTGCGTGAAAAAAGCCTTGGATTGTATTCATAAGAACTCTATTAATGCAGAAATTATTGTATCTGATAATGGTTCAACAGATAATTCCGTCAAAATCGTTGAAGAATTTAACAATTCAAAAATTAAACTTGTTCATTGCTGTACATGTTAAGTAATTAGTTACATTTTTACTTTAAAAGAGTAAAAGGAGT
>CAZKAS010000082.1:0-6511 GCA_964550875.1 uncultured Muribaculaceae bacterium
TGTTTTGTAAACTCAACTTGAGCGGCTAAACTCGCTACGCTCAAACAATAGCCGCCTGTTATTGTTTCGTCAACCAAAACTTACATCACTTCGTTGATGCGGAGGTGTTTTTAATTAAGAAATTTTGATATTTTTAGTTGTAGGGCACAATTTATTGCAGCAAAATCTAAAGAAAGCAAGAAATTTTTGACAATATCTTGTCCATATCAAAATTGTCCGCTACGATGACAAAAGATACAAAATGTCATACGGACAAAACAATGAATAAAAAAACGATACTTATAGATTTAGACGGAGTTTTGAATGAGAATACATAGTTTTTTAGATAATTTTATTCAAAATTAAATTTAATAATCAAAAATTTCTTTTTCTGAAACATTCAAAATCTCTGATATTTTAAATAGTAATTTTAAACTAATTCTTCTTTTTGCAGTTTCAATTTTAGCAAGATGTTCTCTCGAAATATCAAGCAATTCCGCCAATTCATTTTGAGAATAATTTCGATTTTTTCTTATTCTCGCAATATTTTGCCCTATTAATTTTAATTTTGTAACCTCATTTGTCATTATTGCAATTATGGTGTATAATCACACCGATGTATGTAGCCTAATAGAGAACAATTATGACTAAAACCATACTTATAGACCTAGACGGAGTTTTGAATGAATATATCGGAAAGTTCGACAAAGACTATATTCCGCCGATAAAAAACGGAGCGAAAGAATTTTTGCAAGATTTATCCAAAAATTATGAAATTAAACTTTTTACGACAAGAAACAGATTGCTTGCTACAAAGTGGATTGCTGAAAATAAGCTTGAAGAGTTAATTTCTGGTGTCACAAACGTAAAAGAACCTTGTTGGGTTTATATTGACGACAGATGCATAACTTTTGACGGCAATTTTGATGATCTGATTGATAAAATTGACAACTTCAAGCCGTATTACAAATTGTAGGAAAAGTTTCACAACTCAACAGTACTAAAATAAATTATATTATAACAACTCTCCGTGAGTATCCGTTCCGCCTGTTTTTATAAGATTTAATTTATCCGCAATTTTTTTAACCGTATCTGCCGTATGAAATTTAACAATTGCTCTATGCCGACGATACGGATAGTAACATTCCAGTCCGTCCAATCCGATTTTAACCATACTTTTTACAAAATGTTCATGATTTATTGTCCAACAGCAAGCAGAATGTGCAAGCACTGCAATTCCGCCTGCTTCGTGAATTGCTTTTATTAAATCAGGAACATTTCTTCTTGAAAAAATTCTTACAATATCTTTTTCTGTACCAAATTTATTTTTTGCGACGAACGGCTCAAGAGCTTTTGAACGAATGTCAATTCCGTATGCAAGTAAATGTAAAAAAATTCCACGATACCAACAATCAAATTCAATTCCTGTAATAATTTCAGGATATTCATCAAGATTTATCGAGCTATAAGCTTCCAGAGTGTTATGGTCACAAATAGAAAATTTCTCTAAACCTTTTTTTCGGGCTTGTTTTGCCAGTTCTTCCGCCGATAATTTCCCGTCAGAGGACTTTGAATGTATGTGAAAATCAACCTTTTCCCAATAATCTTTTTCTTTATATGTATCAAATAATCTTTTTATGCTATCTTTTGTGTCGTTCATAGTGTATAATTTTCTCAAGATGACATTATTATAATACAAGAAATAAAATCTATGACAAAAAAATCAGAAAACAGAATTATAATGACTTTAAATATTTTTAAAGACGGCATTGTTTGGTATTGCAAATATCTTGATGTCCTTTTAAAATATATGCTTTTCCCCGTGTTTGGACAACTTTTGGGGCTTGCTCTTATATTTACGGCAAATTATTTTTTCATCGTCAATATACCATATCTCGTCAAGAAATATCCTATTTTCGACAGTATTCCGTTAGTTTTTACACTTCTTTTGATATGCGTATTCCCCGGATTTTTGGTATTTTGTAAAGCGTTTTATGATTATATAATCGCACTTGGATCGCTAAATTCAATGGCTTACGTTTCTCGTGGTGAAAAAATGAAAAACAAACCGCTTGATACAAAAACTCACGATGATATTTTGAAAAAAAGATTGGGTAAATATATTATTCTTATTTTATTATTATCTCTTTTCGGATTAATAGGTATGTTTCCGCTTTTTATTCTTCCGTTTGTGATTTTGTTTGTTTATTTTTGTCTTATTTTTCAGGTCTTTATGCTTGAAGAATCAACATCTCCAATAGGTGCTTTTAAACGCAGTTTTGAGCTCGTTAAAACAAATTTCGGTATAACTTTCTTATTATTAATTCTTTCTGCTTGCTTAACGTATTGGATTTTACCTGATTTAATAGTTTGGGCTTTTGAAAAAGCAAGCGTAATAAATTTCTTGGCATACCCTATTCATAAATATTTGGAAATTTTACCAATTCAGGATTTAATTAATTCTGCGCTTAGTTCTTTAACAAGTGGTTTACCTTTGGATATGCCGATTTCTCTGGATATAAACTCTGCTTTTAATATCCACGATACTGCTTGTGATATTGCTCGCTCTCTTATTGGATTTTCTGTTATCGGCTTGCTTTTACCTATGAGAAGTTGCTGGTTTACTTTGCTTTATAAAACTTTCGATTTTGAAAAAGGTGAAGAATTAAGAAAAACAGATTACAAAAAAGAATACAAAAACAGGAATAAAAAAGGTTAACATGTTCGTTTGTAAAAAATGTAAAAGAGTTGATAATTTTGATTTAATGCTTAACAGAACATATGTCGGCGCCGGAAAAATAGAAAAAAGAGAAACTTCGAATGGAAAAATAGTCATTAACGTTGACGGATATACGTTTGTTCCTGATTTGGATTTTATGAATAACTATGCAGTTTGCAGTTATTGTGGCGGAATTTACTGTTGGAAACAGGTGAAATAATGGGAAAATCGGTTGGAAAAACAGAACTTAAATTTTTAAAATATAACGATAAAATAAAACTTAATTCAGGGGTAGAGTTTGGGCCCATTGAAATTGCTTACGAAACTTATGGTAAACTTAATGAGAATGGTGATAATGCGATTTTAGTATTACATGCTTTGACTGGAGATGCTCACGCAGCAGGTTATTACAAGGAAACTGATAAAAAATACGGCTGGTGGGACGAAATGATAGGTCCGGATAAAGCTTTTGACACAAATAAATATTTTGTTATTTCTTCCAACATGCTTGGAGGTTGTTCCGGAACGACCGGACCATCTTCCATTAACTCCGAAACAGGTAAGCCTTATGGATTATCATTTCCTGTGATTACAATGGAAGATGCGGTTCAAGTTCAAAAAATTCTTGTTGATGAATTAGGCATAAAAAAAATGATAGTCGCAGGCGGCTCAATGGGCGGAATGCAGGCTCTTGAATGGGCAACATCTTACCCTGAATATGTTTCTAAAACTGTTATAATCGCCTCAACCTCAAGACTTACAGCTCAAGGCATTGCATTTAATGCCGTCGGAAGAAACGCAATCTTGTCCGACGAAAATTTTAACGGCGGCGATTATTATGACGGCAAACACCCCGAAAAAGGTTTATCCGTCGCAAGAATGATTGGTCACATAACTTATCTTTGCGAAGAATCTATGCATAGAAAATTCGGACGCCGTTTGCAAGATAAATCAAAACTTGATTTTGATTTTGGAATTGATTTTCAAGTTGAAAGTTATTTGCAACATCAGGGATTAACATTTGTTGAACGATTTGATGCAAATAGTTATCTTTATATAACAAAAGCAGTTGATTATTTTGACTTGGCAGGCAAATACGGCTCTTTGGAAGAAGCTTTTAAACATTCTAATTGTGAATTTTTGATAATTTCTTTCTCTTCTGACTGGTTATTCCCGACAGAACAATCAAAAGAAATCACAAAAGCACTTGTACGTGCAGGAAAAGATGTTTCCTTCTGTGAAATCAAATCACCGTGCGGACACGATGCATTTTTATTGGAATTTCAAACACAAACAGATATTATAAAATCATTTTTGAAAAAGGACATTGAAAATGAATAATGAAGAAGCCTTACACGCAAATTATAACTATATTGTACCGCTTGTTGAAAAAGGAGCAAAAGTCCTTGATTTAGGCTGTGGTGACGGTACTTTGCTTAGAAAATTGATTGATGAAAAACAAGTTCAAGGAAAAGGTATTGAAATAAATCAGGAAAATGTCATTCAATCTTTGCATAAAGGATTATCGGTAATTCAAGGTGATATTGACGAAGGTTTAGAAGATTTTGCAGATAATGAAATGGATTATGTTATTTTAAATCAAACATTGCAATCCACCCAAAATCCTGATTTCGTTATTAAAGAAATGCTTCGTGTAGGTAAAAACGCCGTTTTAAGTTTTCCAAACTTTGCATATTGGAGAATTAGATTTTATTTGCTTTTTAAAGGCAAAATGCCAAAATCGAAAATGTTGCCCTTTGAATGGTTTGATACCCCGAATATCCACCTTTTGACAGTGCGTGATTTTTTTGATTATTGCGAAAAAAGAAATATTAAAATTTCAAAATCAATTTTGACAAGACGAGGGAAAATAGTAAATTCAAAGTTAAAACGGACTTTTGCAGATATTTTTGCAGAAGAAGTTATTTTTGTTATCCATAAATAAAGAGATATATTATTACGTAAGAAGAGCGGCGGTTTAAAAAACCGCCGCTCTTCTTGCAAATTCGTATCACCGATTATTTTTCGGTAGGTATTCTCATTCCGTAGAACGAACGAATTACGAATACAATAGCAATAACTAAAAGTACCAAACCAACTTTTGGAGCAATTGCTCTGAATGATTCACTAAGTGCAATTTCCATTGCCAATAAACCAAACAATGTTGTAAATTTGATAATCGGGTTCATTGCAACTGATGAAGTATCTTTGAACGGGTCACCGACAGTATCGCCGACAACTGTTGCTTCGTGAAGAGGTGTTCCCTTTTCAGCAAGGTCAACTTCAACAATTTTCTTTGCATTATCCCAGCAACCGCCGGCATTAGCCATAAATACGGCTTGGAACAAACCAAATGTTGCAATAGCGATTAAGTAAGATACAAAGAATGATACAGGCAACAAGTTGTTTTCAGACGGTGCTGACAAGCAAGCAAGTGCCAATGCGAATGCGAATAATGCTGCGAAGATATTTACCATACCTTTTTGAGCATATTCCGTACAAATTCTTACAACTTCTTTTGAATTTGCAACGTCTGCACGTTTTTCCGCATTTTCATCAAGTTTAATATTTCTCTTAATGTACTCAACAGCTCTGTATGCACCTGTTGTAACAGCCTGCATAGAAGCGCCGGAGAACCAGTAAATTACCGCACCGCCTGCGAGTAAACCGAGCAATGTGAACGGATTAAGCAAGTTCAAAATTGTTTCCGGTTCAACAAGCAATGTATTCTTGATAACCAAAATCAATGAGAAAATCATTGTTGTAGCTCCAACTACAGCAGTACCGATAAGTACCGGTTTTGAAGTTGCTTTGAATGTGTTACCTGCGCCATCGTTAGCTTCAAGGTATTTCTTAGCAACATCAAAGTTCGGTTTGAAACCGAAATTCTTTTCAATATCTTCTGATACATTCGGAACTTCTTCAATCAAAGAAAGTTCGTAAACTGATTGAGCGTTGTCTGTTACAGGGCCGTATGAGTCAACAGCGATTGTAACAGGTCCCATTCCCAAGAAACCAAACGCTACCAAACCAAATGCAAATACTGATGAGTATTGCATAATTTCAACAGGAATGTGAAGGCTTGCGAAGTATGCCATTGCCATCAAGAATATGATAACAGCACCAATCCAGAAGCCTGAGAAGTTACCTGCAACAATACCTGAAAGGATTGTCAATGAAGAACCGCCTTCTCTTGAAGCAGTAACAACTTCTTCCGTATGTTTTGCCTTCGGGCTTGTAAATACTTTTGTAGCTTCAGGAATCAAAGCAGCACCCAATGTACCGCAAGAAATAATGATTGCCAAAACTAACCACAAGTTACCAAAGCCTTCAACATTTGCCAACATATAGTGGCTGACACCAAATGTCATAGCCATTGAAAGGATTGATGTAATCCAAACAAGGTTTGTCAAAGGTGCTTCAAAGTCTAAGTCTTCTTTGTCTTTGTAAATTGCGTTAGATAAAACGTTGTTTACACCGTATGCGATAACTGATGTAAGAATCATCAAAAATCTCATAACGAAAATCCAAGTTAATAAGATTACTTGGTTTGCTTCGCCTGCGACAGCCAACAAAATGAATGAAACGAGGGCAACACCTGTTACGCCGTATGTTTCAAAACCGTCAGCCGTAGGTCCGATTGAATCGCCTGCGTTATCACCCGTACAGTCAGCGATAACACCGGGGTTTCTCGGGTCATCTTCTTTGATTGTAAAGTGAATTTTCATAAGGTCAGAACCGATATCAGCAATCTTTGTAAAAATACCACCTGCTACACGAAGAGCAGAAGCACCTAACGATTCACCGATAGCA
>CAZKAS010000083.1:0-6164 GCA_964550875.1 uncultured Muribaculaceae bacterium
TCAAATACATAAGGCAATAAAGATGCTTCTCTTGCTCTCTTTACCGCTCTTGCAAGCAATCTTTGGTGTTCTGCACAGTTGCCGGTGATTCTTCTCGGAAGAATTTTTCCAGCTTCTGTTAAATACTTTCTAAGTTTTTGAGCATCTTTGTAATCAATGATTTCAATTTTATCTGCACAAAAACTGCAATTTTTTCTTTTCTTTTTGTCTTGTTGTTCTCTTGCCATTTTATATTCCTTTACTTTCTATCCGTTAAAAGGGGATTTCTTCTTCGCCTATTAAATCATCTGAAAAATCTTCTTCGGCGAATTTTGCTATCTGTTTTGATTCTCCTCCATTTGATGAAGAACCGCCTATTTTTTCAAACGATGTCAACTCAAGTTCCATTGTCCTTTTATCATCACCGTTTTCATCTTTTGCAACACCGACTCTTAATTTGCCGTCAGCTACAACTCTATCTCCTTTTGAAAGAGTTTGTTCCGCTGTTTCTGCTGCTTTTCCCATGGAAATTACTCTTACCAACAAATCATCATTTCCATCAACCTGTAATGTGAAAAATGTGATTGCGATATTATTTTGAGTAAATCTTTTTTCGGGTGCTCGGAATACCGTACCTGAGAATGTCGCTTTACAAATCGTCATTCCAGCCTACGCTTTTACCTTTGAAAGTTCCATAAACATCATTCTCAAAACATTTTCGTTTAATCTCAATTGTCTGTTGAATTCTGCGATTTTTGAACCTTCAATTTCCATTCTTATAATTACTTGATATGCATCTCTGTAATTGTCAATGTCATATGCAAGTTTCTTTCTTCCGTTCAAATCTGTGTCAACTACTTTTCCGCCCAATGCTTCTACAGAATCCGTAATTTTGTTTACTACATTTTGTACTTCTTCTGAATCAATATTAGGTTTAATCATTAATAATAATTCGTATGCTTTCAATTTATTTCTCCTTGAATATTAGTATTATTCACAAAAAATGTATCATGAACATTTTTTTATTTCAAATATATTTTATAAATCTTTATATATTTCGTGATTTATGCCAATCTGGTTAATAAAAATTGTACGGCTCCTCTGTTTTCTTCAAAAACTTCTCCTGCAAATTCAGAAACTTTTTCCAGTTCCGTTATGTCTGAAAACCATAAATCAAGCGTTTTATAAAATTCTTCTTTATCTTGAGCAACTACTGCCGCTCCTTTTTCTGTTAAAATCTTGTAAATATCTTTAAAATTCGCAACATTAGGGCCGGATACAACCGGTTTGTTCCAAATATTTGCTTCTAGCGGATTATGTCCGCCCGGTCCGTAAAAACTTCCACCTATGTATGCAACTGAACAAAATGAGAAAAATTTTGCCAATTCTCCCATTGTATCTCCCAAAATAACGTCAAATTCATCAAAATTTGCATTTTGACTAACTTTCCCGACTGAAAAACCATTCTTTTTAATCAATTCAAAAACTGATTCAAATCTTTGCGGGTGTCTGGGCGCTACTAGCATTTTTATTTCGCTGTGTTTTTCTTTCAGTTTTTTGAATGTTTCAAGGGCAATTTCATCTTCTCCTTCGTGTGTACTTGCCGCAATTAATACCGGAAAATGTACATGAAAACGCTCTCTTAGCGCTTGTTGTTCTTCCATTGTTAAATTTCTTGAAATGTCAAATTTTAAGTTTCCCATAAATTCAACTTTTTCTTTAGGGGCTCCTATGTCTATAATCCTTTGGCAGTCTGCCTTTGTTTGCATATAAATCTTTTCATAAAAACAAAGAACTCGCTTGAAAATAAACGAAAATCTCTTATATCCTTTATATGAGTGGGGTGATATTCTTCCATTTGCTATATAAACCTTAATGCCTCTTCTATTTGCTTCATATATAAATGCAGGCCATATTTCCGTTTCCGCAATTATTATTTTTTCGGGATTAAATTTATCAAAAAAAGAATTTACTGAAAAATCAAAATCAAATGGAAAATACGTTATCTCATCTGCAATATTTTTAAATATTTTGCAGGCTATATCGTGACCTGTTTTTGTCGTATTTGTTATGACAATTTTTCTGTCAGGATATTTTTCTCTGTACTTCCTAACCGTATCTGCTATTGCGTTCGTTTCTCCTACCGATACGGCATGAAATACAGTTGCTTTTTCTCCGTTTAGGTCACTTTTATAAAATCCTAATTTCTTGAAAAATCCTGCTCTGAATTTTGGCTTAATTGCTAGTGCTACCAGTATTACAGGTAGGAATATTAACGCAATTAACGGCATCACTATTTCATATATTACAAACATTTTTTCTCCTGCTATTCTTCGTCTGAAGAGAGTTTGTGGGTTTCTCCGTCTGATGAATCGTAAACTTGATTCACTTCTTCATCGTCGCCTGTCGGGTTGATGATTTGAATACCGAATTTCGACCTGAAAATGTGTTTTACGGTGTCGCTTTGAATTTCATACATCATCTTGTTAAATAAATCGTATGCTTCCTTTTTGTATTCAATAAGAGGATCTTTTTGTCCGTACGCTCTCAAGCCGATTCCGTCACGTAGCATATCAATATTGTGTAAATGGTCAATCCATTTTGCATCAATTACTCGAAGTAAAATATCTCTTTCCATTGAACGCATTACGTTATCACCTTCAAACGGTACTTGCGGTTCAAAATCCTGTTCATATCTTGAGATAATATCATTATAAAATTTGACTATTTGAAGTTCGTGAGTTCTGTATGCATCGTCAAGAAGTTCTTTTGTCTTTTCGTAAACATTTTCAAATCTCAAGTTCATAATGTCTTTTGGCTCAATTTTGCCTGAAATTTGAGGAACAAGAGATACAAGTTCTTTTACCAATGTTTCAACATCTTCCTTTGAATATTCCGAAGGGTCAAGTCCGGGTGCAATGTAACTCTTTAATAATCTGTCAAGTTCACAGTCTATCATGTACAAAATATCTTCATAAAGATTTTCCCCTTGAAGAACTCGTCGTCTTTGTGAATAAAATTTCTCCCTTTGCATATTCATAACATCGTCATACTCAAGAACATGCTTCCTTATGTCAAAATGATATGTTTCAACTTTCTTTTGTGAAGACTGTATCTGTCTTGTTATCAACGGAGATTCTATCGCCATATTTTCGTCTGCGTTAATCATATCCATAAACTTGACAACTTGATCTCCTCCGAAAATTCTCATCAAATTATCTTGTAATGACAAGAAAAATCTCGTTGAACCGGGATCGCCTTGTCTTGCTGCTCGACCCCTCAATTGGTTATCAATACGTCTTGATTCATGTCTTTCCGTTCCGATTACGTGTAAACCGCCTAACTCTACTACTTTTGCGTGTTCTGCATCTGTAACTGATTTCGCTCTTTGGAAAATCTCGTCTTTTATCTTTTGATAATCAGGATTGTCGGTAGAAATTCCTTTTGATTTGAGTTCATCAAATGCCATATATTCCGGATTTCCTCCCAAAAGAATATCGGTTCCTCGTCCTGCCATGTTTGTTGCAATCGTTACTGCGCCCAACCTTCCTGCTTGAGCAATAATAAACGCTTCTCTTTCGTGGTGTTTAGCGTTCAAAATATTATGTTTGATTCCTTTTTCTTTCAGCAATTTTGAAATATATTCTGATTTCTCGATACTGATTGTACCAACCAATACAGGACGTCCAATTTTATGCATTTCTATGATTTCTTCACAAACTGCCTGATACTTACGAACTTCTGTTTTGTAAATAACGTCGGGCATGTTTATTCTTATATCCGTTTTGTTCGTCGGGATAACCGTTACAGGTAAATTGTAAATTTTTCCAAATTCTGCTTCCTCTGTTAATGCTGTACCTGTCATACCTGCAAGTTTCGGATAAAGTCTGAATAAATTTTGGAATGTAATTCCTGCTAAAGTTTGCGTTTCATCTTGGATTTTTAAGTTCTCTTTTGCTTCAACTGCCTGATGAAGTCCGTCTGACCAGCGTCTGCCGTCCATCAATCGTCCAGTAAATTCATCAACAATCATTACTTCGCCATTTTTAACAACATAATCAATATCAATTTTATAAAGTTCTTTTGCTTTCAATGCTTGAAGTAAATGGTGTGCGTATTGCGTTGAAATATCAAACAAATCTTTAACGTTCAATAGTTCTTGTGCTTTGTCGATACCGTCCTCTGTCAAAATAATGTTTTTATTCTTTTCATCAATTTCATAATCTTTTACCGCTGTTAATTTTGGTGCAATTTTTGCCATTGTTCGGTAAAGTTCAGCTGATTTATCCAATCTTCCGCTGATAATTAGTGGCGTTCTCGCTTCGTCAATCAAAATACTGTCGACTTCGTCGATAATAGCGTAATTAAACGGTCTTTGTACCATTTGCTCAAGACTTGATGCCATATTGTCACGAAGATAATCAAACCCAAATTCATTGTTAGTTCCGTATGTAATATCGCATTCGTATGCATGCTTTTTTTGTGCAAAATCATCGTAGTTCGTTCTGTCTGAGAGAACAACTCCAACTGTTAATCCCAAAAATTTATAAATTTTTCCCATCCAATCACTGTCACGTTTTGCAAGATAGTCATTTACCGTAACAATGTGAACTCCTTTTCCCGTCAATGCATTGAGGTACGCAGGAAGTGTCGCAACCAAAGTTTTACCTTCACCTGTTCTCATTTCTGCTATATGTCCTTCATGAAGGAAAATACCGCCGATTAACTGAACATCAAAGTGGCGCATGTTCAAAACTCTTTTTCCGGCTTCTCTTACTACCGCAAAAGCATATGGCAAAATCTTGTCAAGAGCTTCTCTTTCAAGTCTTTTATCTTCTTTGGGGTCGGAAGATGTCTTTCGCTTCGCAAGTTCGGCTTTGAATTCATCTGTTTTTGCTCTTAATTCTTCATCTGAAAGTGCAGCCATTTGTCCTTCCAATGAATTTATAAAGTCTATTGTCGGTTGTACCTTCTTTATTTTCTTCTCGTTCGGATCTCCGATTAATTTTAATAAAAAGTCTATCATTAAATTTTTCCTCTTTAATATTCAGTTTATCATAAATATGATATAATTTATTTTATAACAGAATTATTTGTTAGTCTAAAAATTAATATTCTAAGGAGTTTTATGGAAAATCTTTTTAACGGGCAAAATTTGAATGATGTTTATAATATAGTCATTTCCTCTATTTGGTTTAGTTTAATTACTAGAATTATTATTCTCTTAATAATCTTGAAAGTTGCTGATGTATTAATTAACAAAATTAGCAAACGTATACTTGAAAGAACTAAAGATTATGAAGCCAGAAAACAAATTGAAACGCTATTTCATCTCGGTAAAAATATTATCAATTTTCTTTTGGTTTCACTTGCAATACTCGCTTTTTTGGGTAAATTGGGCGTAGATATAAGACCTATGCTCGCTACGGCTGGTGTTGCCGGTTTAGCGGTTGGTTTTGCGGCAAAAAGATTTCTTGAGGATTTAATTGTCGGAATAATTATTATTATGACCGGTCAAATCCGTATGGGGGATTATGTTGAAATCGCAGGAAAATCAGGGACTGTCGAAAATATTGATATAAAGCTTGTCACTCTCCGTGATACAAACGGAAATATTCACTACATTAGAAACGGTTTAATAGATATAATTACCAACTATTCAAGAGATTATTCCTATGCCCTGTTGGATATGGGGGTTTCTTACAACTCTGATCCCGACAAAGTTATGACCGTTATGAAAGATATTTTTTACAATGAACTTAAACCTCAACCTGATATGGCTGCAAATATCCTATCTGATATTGAACTTATAGGTTTGGAAAGGTTTGAAGACTCTTGCATCGTTATAAGAGTCAGAATAAAAACTCTGCCAAAACAACAATGGGCTGTTCAAAGAGAATTTAACAAACTCATTTTAAAACGATTTAAGGAAGAAAATATTGAAATTCCTTATCCTTACCTCAGTGTTTTATTGACCAATACTGACAAAAATTAGTTCTCTTTTTCTACTTTTTGTATTCATCGGGAATGTATTTTTGCCAATCTTTATCTAAATTTTTGATAAATTTGTGTGCATCTATAACATCATCGGAAGAAATCGGCTTTGGTAAATTTTTTACTTCTAATGCAAGCTTTTCTTCCGTCAACTCTTCCTCTTTAACCGATATTGACTCCAGTCCCAAAAT
>CAZKAS010000084.1:0-5955 GCA_964550875.1 uncultured Muribaculaceae bacterium
AAATAAAAATTTTTTGAAACTTTTGAAACTTTTAAAACTTTTGAAACTTTTGAAACTTTTGAAACTTTTGAAACTTTTGAAACTTTTGAAAAAATTGGGTGGCAAAATTTTTTTAATTACTCAAACCCTTTCTTTTTTTCGAATTCCTTTACCCCTTCTTGGAACTGTTAAATTTTAAGTTTCCGCAGAAAACCTAAAAGGAAACACCTAAAAATTCATTTCAAAAAACAAAACCCCCCTTTAGAGGTTTAATTCTAAAGGAGGTTCTTTATGTAAAGCCTCTTCCACCATTTCGTCTGTAACCCAAGCACAACGCTCATAAACTGGCACATATATAGGATAACTACCATTATGACTATCCGCATATCTTTTTAAGCCAGTAGTAAATGCATCTATTACCAAAGTACCTGTTATTTTTTCTGCGGCTTTGCGGGTTAAATTTCCTTCTTGTAGTTCGGCATACGCTTCTGCAATTTTATCATCATTACTTTTGAAAAATGTTCTTAACTCGTGAATTTCTTCATCAGACATAAGCATATACTTATTTTCATTATGATTTAATATACACCATGCTCTATTACTTTTTGAGTAATAATTAAGTTCTACTAGAAGTTTTAAATTTTGTCTAGTGTAAATAGTTAAACTTGATAACGCTAATCCTAAAGGGATATTCTCGTCGTCCATCTCTATAATACGAGCTATATTACTACCCGTCTGTCTATTATCAAACTCTATTGTTTCTTTTATTTTTTTGATGAGAATACTATTTTTTTGTATTTTTTTAAACTCTTTTAAAGGTATGTAGTCTGCAAGCTATTTGGTAAAAGTGTAGATAATAGCATTACCTCGTTTACCTTTCTCATATTCATAAAATAATTCTAAATGATTTTCATATTGCTAACGTTTTCTTTTAAAATAGTCATTAGATACATTTAAAATCTAAGCTAATTCTTTTGTAGAATATGGCTTATTAATTTCAATTATCATTTTTTATTATCTCCTTTTTTTAATAGAATCCCGTGAACTTTTTTTTTCGCTCTATATAAGGGGTGCGAAAAAATTTGGACACGGTACATTACTTGAAATGAACACTCGCGTGTCATTTATATATAAAAAATAAAATAGTGTTATTTTTTATTTCTGCCCAAATAATTTTCTTTATTATAAAAATAATTTTTAAGAGAGAAAGCTTTTGTTAGTCTCCACGTTTTTTAACGCATTTGACTAATATTAAAATTTATGTTATTAAATATTTATATTTATATTTCTCTTTTTATTATAATATAAATTTTAAAATAAATCAAATATAAAAAATATATTTTTTTAATATTATAACATAATTTATTAAATTTTGCAAATAAAAATATTAGGAAACGATGAGAAACTCGCACGAGAAGAAAAGTAAAGCGAAAAAGCTAGCAATTTAATACTTCCTGCCTATTGAAAAAATATATGAGGATGGAAAAAAATAGTGGTTCAGTTTTGGGAAAAATGAAAGCCATATGAGGCCTCGACTTTCAAGGGAAAAAATTGCATATGGGGTGGGTTTGGGGGAATACGGACAGTGGGGCCTGCCCACGGTCCGCCCAATATTTCCCAGGAAATTTCTTCCAGCAAAATACTGTAAAAAATAAGACTGGAAATTTCTTCCAGTCCTACCAGTTTTTGCCTTGGAAAATTTTTCCAGTTCTGCCAATTACTTCCTTGGGCGAGGTTTCCGCAATTACCAAACTTTTCCATCTCTTGGTTAAAGGAAAAGACTGGAATTTCTTCCAGTCTTTTACCAGTTGATTAGAAAATCTCGTAAAAGCTTACACCCTTTTCAGTATACTGCTTAGCTCTGCCGGACTTACAAAGTACACCTAAAATTGATGTAGCTTTTGAAGTATTTTCAATACCCTCAATTGTATTGATTAACTGGCTGGCTCTAATTGTCTGCCCTTTTCTTGCTTCAACTATCTTTTCTGCAATTACTTCATTTTCTTCTGTTTTCTTATTGTTCGTTCTTTTCTTTGAAACAAGTTCAATTTGCTTTTCAAGAAAAGCAATTTTTTCTTCCTTGTTTTCTACTTCTTTGTTCTGTAAGTCAACGATAATCTGTGCAAACATTTCTTTCTTTGTGGTTTTCTTTTCCATTTTTTTACCTCTCTTATTTTTTAATATTTAAGGGCTATCCCTTATTACTCTTATACTATATCATATTTTTTTTAGTTTGTCAATAGTTTTTTTAATGGAATTTTGAAATTTTCAAAATTCCATTATTTTCTTGTAGCAGATAAATCGAGTTTGAATTTTCTTTCATTAAATACCAATCTTATAATTTTTTGGTCATTTTCAATTTCTGTTTCTGCTCCAAGTGTTTGTAAAAAATTAGCTATTTCCGCAATTAGCAACTTTTTATCATCATCAATTTTTCTTTCTCTTGGACTTGTCTGTTTTCCTGTGCTACCTTTTGAAACATTCTTTGATTGCTTAACAACTTTCTTTTGTTCTTCTGTCAAATCGTCATTCCATTGTTTTGCACTAGTCATTCGGTCAACTTGCTTGTCATCTGCAAGCAAGTCAACCGCCTGTTCATAAGTCAAGCCGAGATTTTTCATAAAAAGTTCTATTCGCTTTTCATCGGCTTTGTTCATTTTTCTACACTCTCTTTACAAAGTAAACTTTACCTTTTTCAGTTACTCGCTTAACCTTATCAGCGTGGCAGAGTACGCCTAAAATTGATGTAGCTTTTGAAGTATTATCAATACCATTTACTCTATTGATAAACTCACTTGCACGGTAGAAAGTATTTTCTTTCATATAAGTGTAAAGTTCATCGGCAATTACTTTATTTGCCTGTGCGGTTTTGGTTTCTCCGCCTGTTGCGGACTTCTTTCTGTCGAGTAGTTCAAGTTCGTGCTTAATACATTCGATGTGCTTAGGGTCTGTTAAGTCACCTAAAATTGCGTTAAACATTTCTCTCTTTGTGGTTTTCTTTGTTGTCATAGTAAACACCTCTTTCATAATTTTTTATTTTCTTTATTATAACACATTTATTCTAATGTGTCAATAACTTTTTTTAATTTTTTTAATATTTCTTTTAAGTGCATTTGATAACCTGTGCAATAGATATCTTCTGTTGGGATATCTTCTGCAATAATATTGTATACAATTTCCGCATACTTTGTTTTGCGGTCTTGCATTACATAATCGGTAGTATTTCCTAACTTCCTAAATGGAAAAGGCTTTATTTGGGGTTCTATAGCTCCCTTGGATAAAATTTTGCGTAAAATCTTTGTTTCAATTTCTGCATCGCTTAATGCTGTGTGATTCTCTATAAACTCAATATCTTTCATTAAGTATCTGAAAGAGTTTTCCGCATTAGTTGAAAAATATAAACCGCTTGGAGATAATAAACCATTCTTTAAGCAAAAATCTTTATATCTTTCATTATTTAGCAATCTTTCACACGATAAACCCCATAAGTCAATTATTGGAAATTCTTCATTCCTTAAAATAAACACTGGGTCAAGGAAAGTTTCATTTTTTGGACTTGGTTCATTTCCGTATGCCATATTTTTAATACTTTGCTTTTGTCTTTCTTCCCACTGGTTATAGTTTTCACTATATAAAGCAGTAATATAACGCTCTGTAAATGGAATTGCTTTTTTGAAGTCAAAACTTGCATTATAAGCGGTACAATAATCGCATTTCCGCAAATCTTCTAATAAGATTTTTATAACTTCATTCCAAGTCTTTGTGATAATTTTTTCCTCTTTCAATAGCTGTAAATAAGTAGGTCGTTTATCTTTATAGTATGCTGTATTAAAAACATTCGGTACAAAGAATGTTTCTTGAATTAGATAATTCTTTTTTGTATAAATGTTTCCTTGTCTGTCTGATATTGTCCAACCAATATCATACACGAGTGGTTTAGCTATGGAAATTTTTTGCTTTTCTCGTGGTGTCAAGCTCATTTCATTGACATACGGCAAAGTTGCCGTTTCAGTATCTAAAGTTAAATATAATTTTTTCTTGCTCATTTTTTAGTTACCTCTCTTTTTCTTATGTACTTATTATAGCATTTTTTTAAGCTGTTGTCAAGCATTTTTTTAATTTTTTTTTAGAAAGTTTTTTTGTTCTCTGTTCACTTTCTATAATAATTATAACTCTAAATCGTGGTTTTGTCAATAGTTTTTTTTATAAATTTTTGCGGATTCTTATACATTTCGTTTACTAATTAACTAATGAGCTACCTGTAAAAAACTGGTTTGGCACGAATTTTGCAAGAGGGTACTAAGTCTTGCCAGTTCTGGGAAAATTTTCCATGGGAATTTATTCCAGTTTTGGTTGAAAAAAACTGGTAGAGCCTGGAATTAAGGCAAAAACGCGTCCTTGCCTCCGGTAAGGGCGCGCCAAAGGAACCATTTGGAAATTCATTCCAAAATAAAAAACTGGGTTTTATTCCCAGTTTTTAAGCAAAAGCATCACATAATTCATTTTTTATTTGACATATTGTTTTTAATCCGTTTGTTTGGGTACTATCATAGTCAATTAAATATATTTTAGTATTTGGGATAGAGGTTTTTTTTATACTTATTCTAAAGTTTTTATTATCAAGTAGACAACTAAAATCTACTAATTTTTTATACTGCACTACCATTTTTATTTGTTTTTCGTTTTCTTCAATAAAAGTACAAGTAAAATTTGGTTTTATAAAAGTACAAAATTCATCAGCATAAAAAGTATTATAATCTTTTATCATAGCAGGGAGACCATTTTTATCAACTTTTACCCATTGGTAATATTCAAAATTATAATTCTTTATAGCTTGCCCGATGTGGCACATTCGTACCACATCACAAGGTAAATAGTTGTTTTTAGGGTGTCGCATTATTATTATATTTTTCATTTTAATCTCCCCTCCAAACATTCTATAATATCTTTTACGAATCCTTTTTTATCATCAAATTCAGAATCACTTACTTGAAAACTAATAAAATTTTTTGTCTCTGCTACTATTTCGACAACATAAGCTTCATCTAAGAAATTATACACTTTATTTAATTCTAAAAAAGAATGCTCTCTTAAAAGAATAATTGTTGCAATTTCTTTTTCTTCCTCAATGTCGAATATTACTTCTCCATAGCCGTTTGGCAAAATAAATTTCCGTTGAAAAAAATCATCTGTAAATTCAAAATTAAAAATCCGCAATTCTTCTTTAAGTATTTCTTCAATCGCAATATTATCATATTCATTACTATAAATGCGGATTCCAGTACATTCATCTGCTGTGGTGAATGATGATATTCCCTCACCTAACATTTTGCTAATTCCGCACAAGTCTATAATATCGCTAATTGTTTCAATCCCTGTGCAAGCTATTTCTGTCATTTCTAAATCATTGTCATAAGAAATTATAATCTTCATTTTGTTTACCTCTTTCCTTTTCTTTTGGTTAAGTATACTATATCATATTTTTAGATATTTGTCAATACTCTTTTGAGAGATTTTTATTAAAAATCTCTCAAAAATTCCATTACATTTTCGGCATTGATTGCACCAAATCCCCAGTTTACAAGATTATTATATTCATCATCAACAAGGAAATCACCATTGCTTTTTAACTGCTCTTTTGGTTCTCCCCATGGTAAAATATGTATTTCATCAAATTTTACGCTTGGTAGATGTTTTGCTAAATATTTCCTTTTTGCGGATGCTACTGCATCGTGATATTCTACTGTGCTGTGTTTTGCTGTCCAGGTGATGACACCAATCCGCACACCTTTTTTCTGTAAACGATTGATATATCTTGCAAGTAAGGAAAAGTTTACCAACGGTTCTGCCTCTAAGTATGGGCTTGCGTCCTCACTTCTTAATTTTTGTAACCAATTCGGCACGCTGTATAAATTTACTAATGTACCGTCTAAATCAAAATAAATTGTGTTCATAACTCTGTATCTCCTTTGCTTT
>CAZKAS010000085.1:0-3317 GCA_964550875.1 uncultured Muribaculaceae bacterium
ACCTTCGGACCAACCATTCCGACATTCTCATTATTATCCAAATAATCCGACAAAGTTTTTAATACATTATTATGCATCACAACATCAGGGTTTAAAATAAGCAAATTTCTTCCTTTTGCTATGCTCATTCCTATATTATTTGCCTTCGCAAATCCCAAATTTACAGAACTTTTGACAAATGTAAAATTGTCCCATTTTAACAACACTTCATCAATATAACGAAAACTTTGTTCATTTTCATCTGAATTATTGTCAACCAATATCAATTCATAAGAAATATCTTTGGCTTTATCAACAAGGCTTTCAATAGTTCCTTGCAAATACTTTCCTGCATTCCAATTTACAATAATGACAGAAACGTCAAAATTATCACGATTATAATTATTTCTGATTATTTTATATCTGTTATCATCGCTCATAAAGTGTTATTTTACCCATGTCTTCCGCTTAAAGCCATAAATACGGCTTTTATTAAAATTCCTATTTCCCAAAATAAATTTCTATGATTCAAATAATACAAATCATATTGAAGTTTTTCAGAAATATCATCACTCATTACACAGTGACCTTGATTAATTTGCGCCCAACCCGTCCAGCCTGTCTTTACCCACATTCTGCACGTATAATAAGAAATTTCTTCAGAATAAATTTTCACTAAATCTTCCCACTCTGTTCGTGGACCTACAATTGACATTTCTCCCTTCAAAATATTCACCATTTGAGGTATTTCGTCGAATCGAGCCTTTCTTACAAAACGACAAAACGGAATTACTCTATCATCATTTACACTTGCGGTGCTTGCATCAATTTTACCTGCTTTAGGCTTGTAATCATTAACATACATAGTTCTTAGTTTATACATTTTAAATGTTTTACCATTTTTACCAACTCTTGTTTGAGTGTATATTGCAGGCCCGCCATCTGTAATTTTTACCCTAATTCCAATGTACAGCAGTATCGGAAAAGTAACTGTCAATATAATTGTCGCTGCAATTACATCATAAATTCTTTTACAAGCATCATATAACATGGAACGATTGTTCAAATAATCATAGAATAACCAATTAATAGACATTTTACTTATGAAATATTTTCCGGTGATTAACTCATAAAAATCAGGCATTTTGTAAACCTTTACGCTCATTGGAATGCTTCTTACCATATGAGTTAACCACTTTTCTTCCATTCTTCGTTTTACTGCAATTATAATTGTAGAAATTTGTTGTTGTTTTATAACTTTTGCCAAATCGTTCGGATTTAAATAAATCGGTATTCCGCAACCTTCCACAAATTCATAATCCTCATTTGCAATATCAGCAAAAAAGCCGACAACATTCATTCTTAACGCTTTTTTAGCAATAATCTCTTCTGCTATAATTTTTGCATTATTGTTTGTTCCAATTATTAAAACATTTTGAATTTTTTTGAAATTGAAAAGATAATAATGAAAAACAAATCTGTAAAATTCAAGTGCAATATAAATCAAAGTTGTACTCAAAACAGAATATTTTATTAATAATAATTTGGGAACAAAACAAAATAATACCAAAAAAGGAATTAAGTTGAAAAATATTACACCTTCAAACAACAAATAGTAGTTTTTTTTAGTTACGTTAAATTCTCTTATTTTATACTGCGATTTCAAATAAAGAACAGTTGCGCCCAAAACCGTTGTAAATGTTACTGTAAAGATTTTATATTGCTGAGGCAATAGAAAACTATCATACAAAAAGTATGTTATAAGCGCTATTGCAAGCATGTCAAATATAAACATACAAATTACAGAACGAGATAAAATTTTCATATATTCCCAAATATTAAGGCTACAATTTTTTTTATAGAATATTATAACATTAAATTAGCAATTATTGAAAAATTTTTATTCTCAATGTAAACTAATTTTAATCTTAATGAAAGCATCAATTATAAAGAATAAAATGTTGGATACAGTTTTAAACGAAGATAACAAAAGAATTATCGGCATACCGAGAGCTATGTCGTACTACAATAATTACCCGTTTTATTACGGATTTTTCACATCTTTGGGATATAAAATTGTTTTGTCAGACAAGACAACGACTGAAATTATTAACAATGGCTCAAAATACTTGGTTTCAGATACTTGTTTCCCGATAAAAGTTTATGTCGGGCATGTTGTTAATCTATTGGAAAAAGGCTGCAAAGTAATATTTGTTCCTTCATTGCAATCAGTAGATTTTAAGATAAATAATTGCAGTAAAGTCAGAGGGTTACCTGAAATTATCAGAAATGTTATAAATAAAGACTTTCAGATGATTGAACCGACATTAGATAAGACAGAAAACATCGGGATAAATAATTTTTGTACACAAATTGCAAATCAACTTGGTATTAGTGACAAACAGCTTATAATTAATGCTACACATTATGCGTGGCAATATTATGATAAGTTTCTTTCACTAACGAAGAAAGGATACGATTGGGATACTGCAATTGATTGTACAGTAAATAATAAAGAAGCAAAAAACCTGATAAAAACTGATAATCACGATGTATCCGTAGCGATTATGGCACATGGCTACAATTTGTATGACGAAAGAATTTCTCTGAAATTGCTCAAAAAACTTGAACAAATGAAAGTCAAAACATTTACAGGATTAAATTTGTCTGACATTGAAGCAAAACGTGCAATTGCCGAGTTGGGAGAAATAAGATATTGGGCAAACGAACTTGAGTTAACGGGAACAGCAGGACATTTTCTATTAAACAGAAAAGTTGACGGGATAATTGCGCTTTCGGCATTTGGTTGCGGACCGGATTCTTTAATGGTTGATGAAATTGCATATCATTGTAAAGATAAAAATATTCCTCTCCTTCATCTTACGATTGATGAACACACCGGAGAAGCAGGTTTTGTAACAAGGCTTGAAGCCTTTGTAGATATGCTTATCAGAAAAAAGAGATTGAATAAACACAAAAAAGCATTTACTATTAATAAATCGCCAAATAAAGATACAATTAACAACTATACTAATATCAAAAAGCATAAAATTAATATTACTAATTTAAAAGAAACAGAAGCAAAATGACGCATAAATATGGCTCAATAGGTGCAATACACATTCATACAAAATTTTCTGACGGTAGCGGAGATATTGATTTGGTTTCATTATCTGCAAAAAAAGCAGGATTAGATTGGATAATTGTTTCAGACCACAATGATTATTCATTAGAAGAGGGAATTTACAACGGAGTCTATGTTATAAAGGCAGAAGAGATTTCACCCGATATTGGTTATCATATGCTTGCCTTTGATATAAAAGAAGAAATTAAAAAAT
>CAZKAS010000085.1:3327-5709 GCA_964550875.1 uncultured Muribaculaceae bacterium
GATAAAGAACATTGAAAATGTGCATAAACAAGGCGGTTTTTGCTTTGCAGCGCACCCTGATGAGTCAGACTTGAGGAAAAATTCAAATCCGCCTATAAAATGGCTTGATAAAACAATTATCCCTGACGGAATAGAGCTTTGGAATTGGTTTTCTGATTGGGCAAACAGGTACAATAACAGAGATATATTTCACATAGCATATGCATACTTATTTAGAAAAAATTTAATTCATGGAATAGAGCCTGAAACAAGATTATGGTGGGATAAAATTAATAATCAGAGCATTGAAATTTTCCCTGCAATTGCAGGTTGTGATGCACACGCATTGAAAGTTAAAGATTACATTTTCCCTGTAACAATTTTTCCATATGAATATTGTTTTAAAACTGCTACAAATTTAATCTCTACAAAACAACCTTTATCAGCTGAATTTAAAACAGCGAAAATACAAATATTACAAGCAATTCAGAATGGTAATAATATACTTTTAAATAGAAAAAAATGTAAATACCATAACAAAATTACGATGGAAATTACAAATAAATGTAAAACAGTAAATTGTGGTGATAAAATAGAATTAGACAATGATACAAAATTACACTTTCAAATACCTTTTAAAGCAGAAATTTTTCTATATTTGAACGGTAATGAAATAAAACTTGCCAAAACAGATAAATTTATACATAAAATAGAAGAAAAAGGTAAGTACAGAATTGAAGTATACAAAGGAAAAACGCCAATTTTATATACAAATCCAATGGTTGTAATTTAAAATGAAAGAAAATAATAAATTAAATTTCATAAAAATGGAAGATAATATTCCTGCAAAAGAAAGAATAATTGCTTGGCCTAGAATGGGGCGAATTGACATTCCATTAAAAGCACTATTAGTGTCATTAGGCGCAAAAATTGTAATTCCGCCGGCAAATTCAAATAATGCTTTGGAAATTGGAGTAAAAAACAGCATAGAAGGAATTTGTTTGCCATATAAATTGAATTTGGCAAACTACATAATGGCATTGGATAAGGGAGCTAATACATTGATGATGTTTCAGGCTCCGGGTTCTTGCAGACTTGGAAATTATACAAAAATGGCGCAAAAAACCTTAAAGACAATGGGATACAAATTTGACTTAGTTATTTTTGATATGTACAAAAGCAAAATGAAACAGACTCTGCACGCATTTTGGCACGTTACACGGTGCTTAAATCCGTATAAATACTATAAAGCATTTAGCCTGGGTTTCAATAAGTTTTTCGCTATTGATACAGCAGAAAGAATGCTGTTTAAAATCAGACCCAGAGAAATTAATAAAGGAGAAGCAGAAAAATGTTACGAAAAATGGCTCAATATCATTGATAACACAAATAGTATTATTGCTTGTCGCAGATTAAAGAAAAAGATAATAAAAGATTTTGAAAAAATAGAAACAGATAAAAATAAAGAGGTACCGATAATTTATTTAATTGGAGAATTTTTTGTTCTTTTAGACCCTTATACAAATCAAAACATAGAAAAATTGCTGGGAGAAATGGGCTGTGAAGTTCAAAGACAGATTATGTTCAGTGATTGGTTGGAACACGTTTTAAAGCCATCATTTTTTTATCACAAAGAATCCCACAGAGAACGTTCGGTACGCTATGCAAAGAATTATATGAAAAGAGCGATTGGTGGTGAGTGTATAGAAACAATAGGCGATGTAGTATATGCTGCTAGGCATGGAGTAGATGGAGTTATACACATATCACCGTTTTCATGCATGCCGGAAATTGTTGCACAAAACATATTGCCAAAGGTATGCAAGCAGGAAGACATTCCTGTATTATCACTGGTTTTAGACGAACAAACAGGTAAGGCAGGGTATGTAACTCGTATAGAAGCATTTGTTGATTTAATAAAAAGGAAAAGATTAAAAAAAGTAAAATAAATTTTAAATATTATTAAAACGTGCTAAAATAAAGAAGGATAGAATAAGAAAATTAAAATATGAAAAAAGAATCAAGAAATAAAATGACGTTAGAACGTCTAAAATATTATAAGCATTTAGGCGGCGGAGCAATAGAGTGCATATTAAGCAGATTGTCAAAAAATCCCAAACCGCTATGTTTTTCACTAATGGTAACCTCGAAATGTAATTGTAATTGTGATTTTTGTTTTTGGAAACATAAGAGTTCTAATGACGATATGCCATTAGAAGAAATCCAAAGATTAATCAAAGAGGCGGGACAAATTGGTTATATGGACAGCATATTGTGGGGAGGCGAACCGTTGTTGAGGGAAGATTTTGCAGAAATTTGCAAGAGCTCCCACGAAGCAGGATTGTACACCAAGATTGCAACAAATGGTTGGTTTTTGGAAGAAAATCCTGATTTTGCAAAATA
>CAZKAS010000086.1:0-5593 GCA_964550875.1 uncultured Muribaculaceae bacterium
CTTTTAACCGATAGTAATCAAAAGGAGCTAAAAGTGCAAAAATTATACCTCCCGAACCGTAGGATTGAAAAGACGGAATGAAAATGCTAATTACCGTAAAAATAGCCACCACAATCAACGTATAAACTATTGCCTTTAACCAGATAATATAATGAACCAAACAAATAAGAGGCAAAAAAAGTTCCCAATCCACCATTTTTGAAAAAAATTGAAATAGAAATTTTCATTCTTTGTCGATAAGTAAGATTTTTAAATTTTTCAGACACTTTAAAATTTTTTGATCAATGTTCATACCATTCTTCAATGATTTTGAAGCGAGTTTTCCAAGACTCGTTAACAGATAATTCATCAATATTACAAATATTTTCCATTTATTCTCCATTTCAGATTTTTAAAGGAGGTTATTATATATTATAGATAGTAACAAATTTTTTCACAAAAAATCAAGATACGGTTTCTCTTTTCTTCTATTCTATTAGAGAGCCTATCGTTATTGATATTCAGTGTCAAGTAATACATATTCATATTTTGTTATATTTTGTTATTTGTTTCAATATTGTAGTGACCTGTTGAAAAAAGTTAAGAAAAAAGCATTCCAACATTCTAAAATTTTCAAATAAATATGACAAACATTAGCCGTAAACGAACAACATTGATTGTACGACTGACAAATTAACAAAACAGACAACTTCAAACCGTACTATCAGTATATATAGATAATTATTTTAAATATTCCCGAACGAGTCGTTTTGCTTTAATCAACGCAGTTTCTTTACTGAAAGCAAAATTGTCGACAGTCAAAATTTTTGCCAGTCCTGCGTGCAAAATTTTATCAACCATTTTCCAATCTTTCATTACCAAAATAACTTTAACACCGTGACTTTCAAATCGTTCAATAATTTCCTCTAAAACGAAAATAGCGGAAATATCAATAGTAACAACTCGTTTGCAGTACAAAATCACGCATTTAACATCTTGAGAATTTTTTTCAATTTGATTAAGCACACAAGCGGAAGAACCGAAGAAGAAAGCGCCATCAATTCTTATGAAAGAAATTAATTTTTTATATCTGTCATCGTCCAAAATTTCATCATTAACATCATCCAATTCATCAATTTTAACGGAAGAAACGTTTGTAGAAGCAGAAACAGTTGCGGCAAATAGGATTGAAGCCAAAACAATACCTACGGCAACCGCAAAAATCAAGTCATAAAAAACGGTTAAAAGGAAAACGACCGCCATAACAGCAAATTCTTTACGAGGAACATTTTTAGCGATTGATAAAAATTTGTAATCTATAATATCGAAACCGACTTTTATTAATATAGCAGAAAGTACGGAAAGAGGAATTTTTGAAGCGACAGGAGCAAGAAAAATCAGGACAACAGAGAGCAGAATACAATGAACGACTCCTGAAAGTCTGTCAGTTCCGCCTGATTTAATGTTGACAGCAGTTCTCATCGTAGCACCGGCACCTGCAATACCGCCAAACATGCCCGCAACCGCATTTCCCAAACCTTGTCCGATAAGTTCCTTATTACTGTTATGTTTTGTTCTTGTCATGGAATCAGCGACAAGAGAAGTCAATAAAGAATCAATAGACCCCAAAACAGCCAAAGTCAATGCGACAGGAACAATTGCATAAAATTCTTTAAGCGAAACCAAACCAAGTTGAAAATGGGGTAAACCAGTTGGTATTTCACCAATAACGGGAACATTAAACTTGCAAAGAACAGAAATTAGTGTTGCAACAATCAATGCCAACAAAGAGGAAGGAATAATTTTCCCGATTTTTTTGGGGGTAAAATAGACGATTAAAAGCGTTAATGAGCCTAAGATAATGCATTGCGGATTGACATTATCCATTATATGCAAGTAACTTTTTACAGTTTGCAAAACATTTCCATATGCATCATGCCCGAATAGAGGATTGATTTGCAAAAGAACTATAATAGCGCCAACACCGGACATAAAGCCTGAAATAACGGGATAAGGAACATATTTAATCAAATCACCGACTTTTAGGAAGCCCAAAGCAATTTGCAAAAGACCTGCGAGAAAAATTGTCATACAAATAATTTTAGGGTTATTGGGATAAAGAGCGATAACAGAAGCAACGACGACGGTCATCGGCCCTGTTGGCCCTGAAATTTGAGTTTTAGTACCGCCAAAAAGAGAAGCAAACAGACAGACAAAAATGGCACCGTAAAGTCCTGCGGCAGCGCCCATACCGCTTGCAACTCCAAAAGCAAGAGCAAGAGGAAGCGCAATAACGCCTGCTGTTATACCGCCATAAATATTACCTTTCAAATAATTTGCAGAGAAATTTTTCATAAGTTATCCTTTTTAAAACACACTAATAATTATACAATATAAGAGAGATATAGTCGAATAAAAAAGGTATTATGATTAATTTTTATACATAGTGCAACATTTTTGCCAAGACAAGACTCAAACGCTATAATTTCATTATGTATATCAATAGCATACAACTCAGAAATTTTCGCAATTATTCCGACTTAAATCTTAATTTTGATGCGGATAAAATTTTGCTGATTGGTAAAAATGCACAAGGCAAGACAAATCTTCTAGAGGCAATCGGCTACCTTGCCTCACTAAAGACTATCAAAGCAAAACACGATAGTGAACTTATCAAATGGAATGAAAATTTTGCAAAAATAAAGGGAGTATTTTCCAAAAATGACAGTGATACAACTTTAGAAATTGTCATAAATCCGCCGAAGAAGAAACTTTTGAAGGTCAATGAAATTAAAAAAAACAAAACTTCAGAATATCTTTCAAATATATATTCCGTAAGTTTTTCAACAAGTGACCTTTCTCTTCTTAGAGGGACACCCGAAGACAGGAGAACATGGCTTGATGAAGCGGTTTCTTCACTTTATCCGGCCCATGCGGACAGAATTTCAAAATACAACAAAATCCGAACGCAAAAAAATAATTTTTTAAAATCACTCGGCGGAAATCTTAACAGCGAAAATGCACTTCTTGATGTTTGGAATGAACAGCTTGCCATAACGGGAAGCAATATAATTTTACTTCGACTTAACTTTTTAAAAGAACTTTTAAAATATGCTCGACAGAAACACTCACATATTTCATTAAAAGAAACACTTTCAATTGTTTATAATTCGTCAATTATAGGAGATATAAATGTTGAAAATGTAACGGAATGGACGAGTTCAAAAATAGCAGAAAAATTTTATGAAAGACTTGAAGAAAAGAGAAATGAAGAGATAATTCGTTTACAGTCAGTTATAGGACCGCACCGTGACGATATTGCATTTTTTATAGATAACATAAATTCGCAAAAATTTGCTTCACAAGGTCAACAAAGGACAATTGTTCTTTCCCTGAAACTTGCGGAAACAGAATTAATCCGTGCCAAAACAGGATATAACGCAATTTTGTTACTTGATGATGTTTTGGCAGAACTTGACGATATTCGCCAAACGTACCTATTGAATGGGATAGAGGAACATCATCAGACAATTATCACATCGGTAGATACTTTACATTTTGACAAAAGATACTTGGAAAATGTTAAAATATATAAGATAATACAAAATGAGAACAGTGCAGATATTATTCCGACATAAAAAGGAGAAAAAATGAAAAAATTATTGCTCGGTTTGTTTTTTACAACTTTGGTGATAGCGCCGATAGCGGTTGCCGAAGAAGAAAAAACGATAGAAGAAGAAATTACAGATGCAGCCGAAATCGACCTTGACAGTATTCGATACAATAAAAAAGATAACACGGCGGAAATTCGCATGAAAATATACAATGAAGATTATTCTGCGGAAAGTAAGGAAATGTATTATGCAACCTATTATTTCAAAATGGATTGCGGACAAAAACTTTTTAAACCAATGATGATTGAAGGCTATAACAAACGTGATGAATTAATGCTTGTCGATTATCAACCGAGACAATGGCAGGAAATTCAAGCAGGAAGCAACCTTGAACAAGCATTTGGATATGCATGTAAACTTTCACCACTACCAAAAGTAAAGAGAAATCAAAATGAAGAACTTTAAATTTAAGAATATTTTATCAAAAAAAGTCAGGATAATGACAGCAATTTTTGCTTGTCTAATAATTTTGGGCAGTTTTTCATATGCCAACGCAATGAAGGATATTAAGACCCCTGATGGCGGCGACGTACCGATAAAAAAACCTGCCATATACCTATATGCAGACAATTTACCGACAATGGTCAAAGTTCGACTGGATTATTTTGTTTTGACAAAAAACACAGTCCCTCAAAAATATTTGAACACATGGAAGGTAATTGCGCACAAAGATGGTCATTTGACTGATTTACAACCGGAGAAGACCAATTGCAGTACTTTACCGACAACATTCGGATTTGAATATGCTCAAACAGCCTGCAGAGCAAATAATTACCCTTATATATACTGGGACGGCGATAAGTTTACTAAAAAAGTTCCCAAAAAATTACTTGGCTGGAGCGTAAAAAAAGAAAATATTGAAAATTTCTTAAACGAAAAAGCAGATGAACTGGCAATGAACAAAAATGAAAAGACAGAATTTGTCCGTTATTGGAGTGACGTAATTTCCAATTATCCTGCAACCGACTTCAGAATATATTTCTTACAAAATGAAGAAGTTGATAATTGGATAAAACTTGATGTTACCCCAAAACCCGATTCTTGGAACAGAATAGAAGTTGTATTTACGCCAATTCAGCCAAATACAAAATCGACCCCATACACATTGAAAAAAATCCAAAGAAAAGGATTAACAATGGTTGAATGGGGAGGAATTATCGTTGATGAGGACTTCAATAAAAAACAAAGTTATTTCGACAGATAAAATAATATTTACAGCAAAAAGACTGCCTTACAGCAGTCTTTTGTTTTAGAAATTTTGACTAGGCAATATCTTCTACCTTTTCAATTTTTTTCATTTCAAATTTATTATCCGATTGTTTTTCATTTTGAACTAAAGATAATAATTTTTCAGGAGTTTTGACCATATCAGCAGTAATTGTAAATTCCTTAATCGAAGAATCGGAAGGAATTTCATACATTACATCAAGCATAAGATTTTCAACGATAGAACGTAGAGCTCTCGCACCCGTTTTACGTTTCAAAGCCTCTGATGCAATCAAATCAACAGCTTCAGGAGAGAACTTCAAATCCACACCGTCCATTTTCAATAAGCATTGATATTGCTTAACAAGTGCATTTTTAGGTTCAATCAAAATATTTTTAAGAGCCGCCTCATCAAGAGGGTCAAGAACCGCATAAATCGGAACACGACCGATAAATTCTGGAATTAAACCAAATTTGAGTAAATCTTCAGGTTGAAGCTTTTTGAGTAACTTACTTTCTTCAAGTTCTTTTTCTGCTTGAGTTTTCGGAGCAGGAGCACCGAAGCCGACAGAAGAACCTTCTCCAGCACGTCTGTCAACAATTTTTTCAAGCCCAACAAAAGCACCGCCGACAATAAATAAGATATTGCTAGTATCTATTTGTATAAATTCCTGATGAGGGTGCTTACGTCCACCTTGAGGAGGAACATTCGCAACAGTACCTTCAATCATCTT
>CAZKAS010000087.1:0-5327 GCA_964550875.1 uncultured Muribaculaceae bacterium
TAAAAAATCATGAAAACGCTTATTATCACATGGTTTTCATGATTGCCTGTTTTTTAAAAAAATAATTTAAACAGTGTATATTAAAAAGTTTCTATATATTCTGACATATCAAGAGATAATAGATTTGATATTTCCTGATAATTTTCAGTTTTGGCAAATATTATTGAGAAAATCGGGTTAACTTTATAGTCAATTGCCCTTACAACTATTGGATTAGAAATGTTTTTAAGATACATTTCGTAATCAATTTTATATATATTTTCTCTTTTAATACAGCCGGGAATGTCACCTATAGTGAAATAATACAAGGAATTGTCTTTATCTTTCAAAATATTATTCCAATCGGGAGTTTGTTTGTTAAAGAAACACTCATAAACGTTAATGCCCCATGCATAATATGAAATATCTGTAATACACCAGCCACAAAATCGCATAGGATTAAGTTCAATTGGAATTACAGATTTTCCGTCATATCGAAGTTCTAAATGAAACGGAAAATTCTTAAAATTACAAACTTTGCCTATTTTATCCAACAAGTCTTTAAAAACTGGATATGTATTTAAAATTATATCTTTTGACGTATAGTACACTCTGTCTGAAACGTCTTTACCGTTATAGAAT
The DNA here is from genome assembly GCA_964550875.1 of uncultured Muribaculaceae bacterium. GTDB lineage: Bacteria > Cyanobacteriota > Vampirovibrionia > Gastranaerophilales > Gastranaerophilaceae > RUG841. Next base: position 622 of record CAZKAS010000087.1, read on the forward strand.
GGGTGTTTATATATATTTAAAACTGTCGCTTCAGATTTTTCATCAAAATATCCGTCTATAGCAAATTCTTCACCGTCTATCAACTTTTCGATTATAAATTTATTTGTATTGACGACATTTTCAGGAAAAATTCCCGCAAATTTCTCTATTTCTTCATCAAGTTTTAAAATAATTTCATTCCACTCATTTACGTTTTGTATCGTAAAAACACCAAAACTTAAAAAACCGACTGCCGGTTTAAGAACTAACGGATACGGCAGATTTTCCGCATCAACATTTTTAATCTCTGCTGATGATAATTCCTTGAAAAAATAATTCGGAAAAATTTTACTTAGTGCCTTTCTAAATAATACTTTGTCTTTTGAAAGATTTATCATATCTAAAAGATTTGAACCGGTTAAGTTTTTAGAAATCCACTCTAAAGAGTTTTCAGAATTAGTATAGATTAATTCATTATTAAACAATGAAATAGCCTGTTTTGAACTAATCAGTTCTGTTTTTTCAAATATTCCCTCTGCAACGGAATTTGAAAGTACAGAAAATTTATTCTTTTTTATCGTCTTAATTAAAAAATCGCTTACATATGGTTTTTCTAAAATTATCATAATTTCTCCAATATTCACAGCAAATATAACAGTAACAATATTATGTTGCAATGCTAAATGATTTTAGCTAAATCGTAATTTATAACTTTTTTTAAATCATTAAGAGAAAGTTGTACCTGATAACCGATTTTACCACCGCTAAAAATGATTGTTTCAAAGTTTAAAGCAGAGTTATCTATTACTGTACGGAAAAATTTTTTCATACCTATTGGAGAACAACCTCCGTGAATATAGCCTGTCAAAGGTAACAAATCTTTAGATTTAATCATTTCTACATTTTTCTCTTGGACAAAATCTGCCGCTTTTTTCAAGTCCAATTCAAAACAAACAGGAATAAGAAAAACATAATAGCGCCCTGTTTTACCAATAGTAACAAGTGTTTTGAATACTTGTTTCGGGTTTTGTTCCAAAGCTTTTGCAACTTCTGTTCCGCTTATTGCATCTGTATCAACATAACAATGACTTTGGTATTTTACATTCTTTTGGTCTAATATTCTCATAACGTTTGTTTTTTCAATATTCTTTGTCATAATAATTATTTTTCTATTACTTCAACTCTGCCTTCCCTTACGGCATTAATTTCTTGATGTTTCTTTAAATACTTTAATAATAAAGAATGCTCACTTCCTATTGTTTTTAGATTTTTTGCATTCTGCAAAATTGGCTTCGTTTTTTTATCAATAAATAAATATCCGGCAATAACACATTTTATTGTTTCTGTTTTAGAGGGATTATTAACATTAATTTCTCTTTTAAAATCATTATTATTGTCTAATAAAATAACTTTCTTTATACAAATAGTGTTTTTATCATGAGGATTTTTTACCGTTTTATCAACAACATACTTCATTCCGTGAACTTGAATTATTTGCGAATTATCTGTGGTCATTGAAGTTAACGCTTCTGTGTTAAGTAATTTTATAAAATCACTTTCTGTCAGCTCTGCATATACCATTTGACCATTAAAAGGCAACATTGTGTATTTTATGTGATATACAGTTAAATTACCCTCTAAACCGCCTCTCACCGACGGAGAATGAACTAAAACAACATCGGGATTTTTTCCTCTAGCTGCATCATATACCGCATCACATAACAAATTTGCTACAGGATTTTCTGTGTTTCTTTCTTCCCAAGTTCCACTTGACAGAAATGGTGTTTTTACTTTTGCAACCACATAATTTTTTCCTAACGCTTTATTTACGATATTTTTAACTTTCTTATCCATTACAGTGTTTTGATTAACTTTAATATGTTCATTTGAAATTAAATTATCCGTTCTATCTAAAAGTAACACTCCATTTTGGTCAAAATTTACAACTAATTTACCAATTTCATTTGCTCCACCGTTTGTTTGTACAATTACAACCGGTTCGTTTCGTTTTGAGAAAACAATGTTCTTCAAATGAGTTTTGTCTTTATCAACACTTTGAATACCATCTATTTTTAAATGAGTATGACCGCCAAGAATAACATCTATACCTTCCGTATTTTGAGCAATGTTTAAATCTCCGCCTTCTCCAAAATAACCTAGATGACTTACTAAAATTATTTTGTTTACACCTTGATTTTCAAGGTTTTGTACTTCCTTATTCAACTCACTTATTGATTTTTCAACATTAAATACCGAAACTTGATGTTTTTTATCAACTAACCCAACGTTGACACCAATCGGTGCCGCTCCAATAATACCGTATTGTTTTCCATTTTTTGTCATGATATATGAATTAAACAATTTATCATTTAATTCTAATTGATGTAATTTATTTTTCTTCGGAATATCCATATTTGTAACTACTGTCACAAATTTACCTTTTTTTAATTGATTTGCAAGTAAATCAGAATTACCGTCAAATTCGTGATTTCCTAAAGTAAACAACTCAACACCGCCGATATCCATAAGTTTTGTCATTGCAAAATTTCTTTTTTGATTTTTACCGATATACATATCGCCTTGTGTTGAAACTAAAGTTGTTTCGGGATTTTCATTTTGTTTGATTTTATTTAATTCTGTTACAAGTTTTCCAAACTTGATAACATCTCCATGCGTGTCATTAATATAGTAAATATTTAATCCGCTAATTTTAGGATTTTGGAAAAGTTCAATATCTTCTGCATGTACAGGAACTGAAAAAGATATAAAAACAGTTAATATAAAAGAAAAAACAATTTTTTTATAATTCATAAAAACCTCACTATACACATATTATACAAAATCAATAACAAATTATTGTTAAATTTGTGTAATATTTCAAATTAATTACGCAATTTTACATCTTTACAGTCTTACTAACTATGTAAGTGTCATTAATTATTAGAAAGTGTGTAAATATGGTTATTTCAGCAATATCAGCAACGGACTTTGTAAATTGCAATAAAAACATTAAAACAAATGTTGATAAAAAAGCTGGACTAACACCAATCCACCCCCAAGTATCTAACAAAAGTTCAGGAGAAGCACTTCGTTCATATTTTACAGGCGGACAAGCAGTTTCTTTCGGTTTTAATTGCTCTACAGGCAAATTTGTTACTAAAAAAATCCAAGACGTACCCTGTTGCTGTTGTGGTGGAAGAATGATTTTGCAAAAAGATTTGGATAAAGTTTCATCTTCTTTTGCAAACAAAAAAGGTCAAGCACTTGCTGATAAAATCAATAATGATAGAGATTATTTCAAAAACAATCAAGGTGCGATTGCAGGCATGATTGCTATTGAAGCGGCAAAAAATCCCAATGTTGATGCTCAAGAAGCAGTTTATAATATTGCCGGAAATTTTAAAGGAAGTCTTCAAAATTATTGTATTGGCGTTTTAAACTCAACAAACGAAATTGCAAAATCTCAGTTGGGTGATAAAAATGCCGTTTCTGATTTAATCGAACAAGAAAAACAAAAAGTTTCTTCCGGAAGAATTGACAGAGTTAAGTTTACTGATAAATTAGTCAGAATGCACAATAATGGGCAAATAGATTCTAAATCTTTCGATTTAATAATTAATTCTTCAATGCAACTTCCTCAAAACGACGAATTGGCAAGAAAACAATTCGTTAGAATTCAAAATCAAGATAATTACTCAATCTTTGATGAATTATTAAGAGAATCCACACAAACAATTGAACACGTTCACCCACATTCAAAAGGTGGCCCTAATGACACAGACAATTACCTTGCAGAATGCGGCGAATGCAATCACAAACGTGGCAACATGTCTTATTTGAAATGGATTAAAGTTCACCCTGAATATCCTGTTAATGCCCAAAAACACATAGAATGGTTCCAACAACAAATTGTTGACGGAAAAATTGATAACAGATATGACGATTATGGTTCAAAAATTAAAGAAACGCTCTCCAATGAATCAAATGGAAAAATGGAACTAAAAGTACTCGATAAACAAACAATAAGAGAACTTCGTGAAAGAGCGCAAAGTGGAGAAAGAATTGACGTTTCCGAAGAAATAAAAAAACAAGAAGAACAAGAAGAACAAAATTCATAATCAAAAGCCCCTTCAATAGGGGCTTTTTAATTTAATTAAAAATTTTAATTATCTGTTGCAAGACTCATTTTAACTATGATATCAGGCCCTTCTACTTGTCCGCTGTATGGTTCGCCCTTTTTTATATTGTCGACATGCTCCATTCCGTCAACAACTTGTCCCCATACAGTATATTGACCGTCTAACCATGCACAATCTTTGAAACAAATGAAAAATTGACTGTCTGCACTGTCCGGATGTTGCGCTCTCGCCATTGACACCGTTCCTCTCTTATGAGGTAAATCATTAAACTCTGCCTTCAAATTTTTTCCGCTACCACCCATTCCTGTTCCTGTCGGATCACCTGTTTGCGCCATAAATCCGTCTATTACTCTATGAAAACAAATTCCGTCATAAAAACCTTCTCGCACTAGTTCCTTTATTCTGGCAACGTGCTCAGGTGCCTTTTCAGGATACATCTCTATAATTACTCTTCCATCTTTTAAATCAAGGTATAATACGTTCTCTTTTTCCATTTTGTACTCCTCTTCCTTTACTTGTTAATTATAACATAACAGATTTATCAATTATCTTATTCTATATTTTAATTTGTTTGGATTCAAGAAGTAA
>CAZKAS010000088.1:0-4817 GCA_964550875.1 uncultured Muribaculaceae bacterium
AAGGTAGTATTTTTTACTTTAAGAGTACCACCCTCTGCATAAATGGCACCGCCTTTACCAAAAGCATATGTTACTTTGTTGCCGGTGAATGTAGAATCTGTTATATTAAGTGAGCCGCTATATGCATAAATCGCACCGCCTTGACTACTTACAGAGTTGTTTGTGAATGTTGAACCTTCTGATACGTTAAGAGTACCACCATATGCATAAATCGCACCGCCGTTGGTAGCATTGTTACCCTCATTTGTTCCTGTTCCGCCAAAAGTAGTATTTTCTACGTTAAGAGTACTACCATTAGCATAAATTGCACCGCCCCAACCATTTGTAGCCTTGTTGCCGATGAATGTTATATGTTCTTCTTCAGTTCCTTTTATTTCAAGTTTGCCACCATATGCATAAATCGCACCGCCGTCACCAGATGTAGCCTTGTTGTCGATAAATTTTGTTGCTTCTGATATTGTAATATTACTATTTTTAGCATAAATCGCACCGCCGTTGTTAGTAGCTTTGTTGTTTGTGAATTCTGTGTTTTTTATTGTACTTGGGTCTGATTCCGTTCCTGCGTTTTCTGCATAAATCGCTCCGCCGTTTTTCGCAGAGTTGTCCTCATTTTCTTCCGTTCCGCCAAAAGTAGTATTTTCTACGTTAAGAGTACTACCATTAGCATAAATCGCACCGCCGTTACCATTTGTAGCCTTGTTGCCGATGAATGTTATATGTTCTTCTTCAGTTCCTTTTATTTCAAGTTTGCCACCATATGCATAAATCGCACCGCCTTCACCAGATGTAGCCTTGTTGCCGATAAATTTTGTTGCTTCTAATATTGTAATATTACTATTTTTAGCATAAATCGCACCGCCATTGGTAGCATTGTTACTCTCATTTGTCCCTGTTCCGCCAAAAGTAGTATTTTCTATGTTAAAAGTACCACCATCTGCAAAAATCGTACCGCCGTAACCAGATGTAGCCTCGTTGTTTGTGAATGTTGAACCTGTTATATCTGTTATAGCACCATCCTCTGCATAAATCGCACCACCGTCGCCAGATGTAGCCTTGTTGCCGGTAAATTTTGAATCATCTAATATTTTAAGAGTACCACCTGATGCATAAATCGCACCGCCCCAACCATTTGTAGCCGTATTGTCGATAAATTTTGTTGCTTCTGATATTGTAATATTACTATGTTTAGCATAAATCGCACCGCAGTTTCTCGCAGAGTTGCCGGTGAATGTTGAACCTGTTATATCTGTTGTAGAACCATATTCCCAAATCGCACCGCCACTACCGTTTGAATTGTTGTTTGTGAATGTTGAACCTGTTATATTTGTCGTAATTATATTTGTCGTAGAACCCGATGCATAAATCGCACCGCCGCCACCTCTTATAGCCTTGTTGCCAGTGAATGTTGAGTCTGTTATTGTTGTCGTACCACCAGTTGCACTAATTACGCCTCCATCATTGTTTGATTCATTGTTGGTAAACGTAACATTATTTATATCTACTGTTCCGTCATTATTTGTGATGGCATTTTTGAAGTTCGTAAAGTCGGAAATGTTTTGTAAGTTTAACGTTTGACCGCTTCCTATAGTGACTCCGAAACCTTTTGTTGTAGCATCCGCTAATATACCATTGATTGTCTGGTCAAATTCATTCCCGTTTCCGCCACTTATTGTAAATGTTCTGTCTGTTCCTCCTAATACGCCAAGTGTACCAGTACTTGTAAGATCGTCTGCAAATACTCGATACCCTGTCTCCGTAATGTAAAATTTATCTACTCCTAATGTTTTATCCTGTATATAATCAGGCAAAGAGTTTGGCGCTCTCGAAATTTCAACCGTTAATATACCTTTGTTTTCTGATACATTATCTTGAATAAAGGTGTATATGTTTTTCTGTGATGTTGCCATTTTTATTATTTTACTTTCGACAGTTACAGAATCAAGTACCCCATCTAAATATTTCACTGTTTGTGTGGTACCTACCGTTCCTTCTTTTACAATCTTGATTGAGTTTAAGTTAATTGTAGGTGAACCTAAAGATGTTCCGACAGTGATTGTATCCATTGTATTTGTGGTACCGTTATAGTCAACATTAAGGTTCAATGTTGAATTGCCTGATAATTGATTAACGGTCAAATTATCGTTAGCATTGCCATTTTGTAAATCAAGTGTTGAGTTGCCTCCGATTACGAATTCATTTATTATACTTGTTGCTGCATTTGTTCCTAATTGTAGTGTACCGCCGTATAAAGTGGTTGTTGCAGAAGAAAGGTCAAGTTTGTTATCAAACAATACGGTACCGGTTGTCGGGGTATCTGTTCCATTTCCGTTGATGTTCAAAGTACCGTTATCAACTTTAACTTCGTCTTGTATGTTGATTGTTTTGCCTTCATTTGCTATGAGATTTAGTTTTCCGTTATTAACAACTTCAATACCTGTACCTGTTCCACCTGCAGAACCTGTAGAATTGTTGTTTTCAAATGTCACATCTTTACTCTTTGCGATAATAGAAGTAGTTCCTCCTGTTGCATAAATCGCAGCACCATTTGATGCTTTATTTCCTGTAAAGTTTGTATCTGTTATATTTGTTGTGCTACCCTCTACATAAATCGCACCACCGTAACCACCATGTGTAGACTTGTTGTCGGTGAATGTTGAACCTGTTATGTCTGTAGTAGAACCATCATATGCATAAATCGCACCACCGTGTATACAAGCCTCGTTGTTTGTGAGTGTTGAACCTTCTGTTATATTTATCCTGCCACCCACTACAAAAAACGCACCGCCATTATTATTTATAGATATGTTACCGTAGAATATTGTAGGGGATGATATTTTAAGAGTACTACCCAGTACATAAATCGCACCGCCGTTATCTAGCGACATGTTGCTGATGAACTCTGTTGCTTCTGATGTTATAATATTACTACTTTTAGCATAAATCGCGCCGCCCTCGAAACCCAAGTTGTTGTAAAATTTTATGTTTTTTATTGTGCTTGGGTCCTCTCCGCTGCCTGAGTTTTCTGCATAAATCGCTCCGCCGTGATATGTATAATTAGGTAAGCTGCTATATGTTTCGTTTTGTATATCAAATCTTGTATTTATATATCTTTCTCTCGATCCTTCTGCTTCTACCGGCAACATTCCGAAAAACGCAAACACCGTAATTATAAACAACAAAGCAGGGTTCTTTGTTCTCTTTTTCATCATAAACTCCATCTCTCTTCATAACAAATTAGATATTTTATTCCATTTTATTATTATAACAAATATTTTATACTCAATAAATCCTTTTTTACAAAATGTTAAAAATTCAAATATTATCTAATTTGCTTTTGTTTTTGTTTATGTTAAATTTGTAATACGACGGTACCACCGTTAGTTCATTGAACGGATGTGAATTATCTGAAAAATATCAAAACTGCTAAACATTCCGGTTTCTGTTATGGTGTTAAAAGAGCAGTAGAAACTACTAAAAAATTAAAAAGTGAAAATAAACCAGCAAAGATTTGGGTTTTGGGTGAATTAATCCATAATTCTCACGTTATAAATGAGTTGGAAGAGTTGGGAATACACACTGTTGATGAACTTCCCGAAAATGAAAACGGAATTTGTATCATAAGAAGTCATGGCGCTTCTCCTGATGTTATCAAAGCTGTTACGGAAAAAGGGTTTGAAATAGTCGATTTAACTTGTCCCGATGTTAAAAAGGTACAGCAAAAAGCTATTGAACTTGCTAAAGAAAATTATCTCGTTATTATTGTCGGAAAACCTGAACACCCCGAAGTAGTCGCAATTAAAGCAAATGCAAAACAATTCGGGCAAGATGTTTTCGTTATTCCTGATATAAATTCGCTTAAAGAAATTGAACAAATTATCAAAGAAAAAAAACGTGTCGGAGTTGTAGTTCAAACAACACAAAGAATTGAAGTCTTGAACGAAATATTGAACTACTTAACAACAATTGCCAAAGAAATTAAATTGCATAATACGATTTGCAACTCTACTCAAATGAGGCAAAAAGAAGCACGTGATTTGGCTGAAAATTCAGATTTAATGGTGGTCGTCGGCAGTAAAAAAAGCGCAAATACAACTCACCTCGCAGAAATTTTGAAAGACATTACTCAAACAATCCATATTGAAACAGATGAAGAACTTTCTTTGTTTGATGAAATGATTAAAAATGCGAAAAATATCGCAATTACCGCAGGTGCATCTACGCCTGACGATATTATACAAAAAGTTTATAATAAATTGGCAGAATATTAATTAGGAAGGATAAATAAAATGACACAAATTAATGAACAAGATGAATTTGTAAGATTGCTTGAAGAAAGCTATAGCTACAAATTTCAAGTTGCTGATATCGTAAAAGGTATCATCGTAAAAAAAGAAAATGACGGCTATTTGGTAGATATCGGTGCAAAAACAGAAGCATTTTTGCCGTCAAAAGAAATCGCAAATACAACAGATAAAGCAGATGAGTTGCAAATAGGTGATGTAAAAGAATTTTACGTACTAAGAGAAGAAACTGATAAGGAAGATAGTTGCATAGTTCTTTCTTTGAGAAAACTTTCTTGTGCTAAATCTTGGCAAACTCTTCAAAACGCAAAACTTAACAATGAAACAATTCTCGCAAAAGTTGTTCAAATTGTTAAGGGTGGCGTAATCGCTGAAGCAGAAGATTTAAGAGGATTTATCCCCGCTAGCCAACTCAGAACTGGTGCTCCTTTTGAAGGTATGTTAGACCAAGAAATCGAAGTTAAAATTCTTGAAGCAGATCCGCAAAAAAATAAGCTCATCTTCTCTCAAAGACAA
>CAZKAS010000089.1:0-4753 GCA_964550875.1 uncultured Muribaculaceae bacterium
AACTATTGCTAGAAGCGCATTGCGCAAAGTGAAACCATTTTTATACTTTTTCATATTTTTTCCTTTTCTGTTTTACCTGCAAACCCTAAAGGGAATTGCGAACGCAGTGAGCCAAGACTCTCTGTCAAGAGCCGTCTTCTTTTCTTTCTTGTTGGGGTACACGTTATTCTTTCTTTTCTCATCGGAAAGAAAAGAAAGAATAATGGGTACAAAAATTTCGCATTTTTCGTTGTATCTTCTCATCTTTTCCAATTTAAAAAGATCGAATATTTTTTCTTTGGTACTTTTGGTGGCAAAAGTACCGCAAAACCACTCGCTGCAACTCCGTGTCTTATTTTGTAAACTCAACTTAAGCGGCTAAACTCGCTGCGCTCAAACAGTAGCCGCCTTGTTATTGTTTCGTTAACCAAAATTTACGACACTGCGTTGATGCGAGAGATTTATTTCTCAAAGAAATTATTTCTTTCAATTTTTATCTTGAAAGTTTTTTCCTTCTCTTCCCATTATCAGGTATCAGACAACCGACTTCAAGACATAGGTTCTCTTCTCTTCTATTCTATTCTATTAGCAGAGCATATCCTCATTGATTTTCCGTGTCAAGAAATTCAAATTTACATTCTGTTACATTTTATTATTTGTTTCTAATTCGTAATATTTTTTTGAAAAAATTAAAAATTTAGATGCAGAATGATTACTCAAACAATTTTTCTGAAAAATCAAAAAAATTACTCCGTTTATCGCTTTAAAAGTCGTTTTTTGAATAAAGACACCATCGAGAGAAAACAATGATTTTCTCATAATTTATACTTACGAAAATAAAATTTCTTCAAACTTATGAAAATCAAATTTTTTACGAGAAACTTTAGCTTCATCAACGTGATATTCTCCATATCTCAAGTTTCTGATTTTCTTTTCTGCTTCAAGTTCACCGTGCAACAACAATCTTGACGTTAAACCAAATTCATCTGCAAGTTTTTCAACCTTTGGATCATAAATAATAGGCAAAACCCTAATCCCATACTTTAGTCCCAAAAGACAAGCATGGTAACGCATTGCAATAAGTTCATCAAGATGTGAAAATGCCTCTACTATCTCAAATGTTGCTCTATTTGTAACAACGTGGGTATGTAAATCGGGATTAATCTTTAACAATTCAACTTCCAATTGATCACAAATTTCCAAATCTAAAGACTCTTGCAAAGCATAAATAAAAATTATTTTATCTGAATAAACGTCAGCAATGTACTTTGCAAAATCTTTAAGCATTTGAGGTGTCAAAGACGGCCATTCTCTAAGTTGAATGCCAACTCCTCTGTGAGAATATTTTGTCCGCAATTTTAAATTCCAAACAGGGTCTGAAACAATATCAGGATTTAATCCCCAACTTCTTGCCAAAAATAAACTTTTTTCATCTCGAACAGTAATATACGTACATTTCTTGAGAACTATAGCCGTTATTTTTTCCAAAATTTTATTATTTATCGGCCCCAATCCTTGAGCAAAAATAATTACTTTCTTTCTGAAAAATAATGCGATAATAATTATACAAAGGTAATATACAAGACTTTTTAAACTTGTAGCATCTTGCAACAAACTTCCACCACCCGAAATTAAAAAATCACATCTTAACAAATTATAAATTATACCAAATATTCCAAATGTTTTTGATGATTTAACATTGTACATCTTCTTTGTTGTTTTAGGATTTTTTGAAAAAACTGTTATGTCTTCAACACCTGCTCGTTTCAAAAAATCAATCAAAACACTCAAAACAGCTTCATCACCGAAATTGTTGAAACCATAGTAACCTGAAATTACAATTTTTGGATTTTTTTTATTCTTGTTCATTCAAAATATCCATAACTTCTTTTGCTGTCGGAATTGATTTTATAGCCCCGATTTTTCTGACTTGCAAGCCTGAAACAATTCTTGCATACTTGACTGCCTCAAATGGCGATGTTCCTTGCACTAATTCATACAAAAAAGCTCCATTAAAGGAATCTCCCGCACCTGTCGAATCTTTTTTCATGTCAGAAAAAAATGGTGTAAAAGTCGTTTCATTCGCTGTTGCAACATAATATCCGCCATTTGTCTTTGATTTAACTACAATGGTCTTTATCCCCTTATCAAGCAACATTTCAATTAATTTGTCACAAGATTCAATATCCCAAAGAATAGCATCTGTTCTTAAATTCAAAAATATAACATCAATATAATCTTCAATTTCCGAAAAAGCATCTCTTGCTTCTTCTAAAGACCATAACAATTCTTCAAAATTAGGATCATAAGCAACCAATATATTATTTTCTTTTGCGATTTTACACATCTTTAAAACAGCTTCTTTTGCAGATAACGAAAGAGATTGTGTAATTCCTGTCGCATAGACTGCCTTTGCGGATTTAATATACTCTTCATCTATATCTCTTGCAGAAAGTTTTGCCGCAGCCGTCTTTTTTCGATAATACGCAAACTCTTTATGTCCTGTGTCATGTCCGGCAACAAAATAAACGCCGTTTCGACCTTCTGTTGAAGTAACTCTCGTTATATCAAGCCCCTCTGATGCCCAACCGCCTACCAAAAATTCCATAAACGCATCATTGCCAACTTTTGAAATATATCCGACATTCGCTCCTGTCCTACATGCCGCTATCGCCGTTGTCAAAGTGTCTCCGCCATAATATTTATCTAATTTGTCAGCATATGCCAAACTCTGCGGACTCGAAAGCTCTACTAAACCTTCGCCTATTGTTATTAAATCCAAATTGTTTTCCATTTACATTACCTTGAACTATGTATAAATTATCAAATTTTATAACTTTAGTCAAACTGCCAAATTCTAATAATTAAAAAAGAGGGTTTTGTGAACCCTCTCTTTTGATTTGTTTAAAAAAAACTAGAAGTTCAAACCTGCTTCTCTTGCAGCATCTGCAAGTGCAGCAACTCTACCATGATAAACGAAACCACCTCTGTCAAAAACAACATCAACTATTTTCTTTGCTGCTGCTCTCTTGGCAATTGCTTCGCCTACAACCTTAGCGGCTTCAATGTTTCCACCGTGAGCCAACTTTTGTTTGAGTTCTTTGTCATCTGAAGATGCTGAAACTAAAGTTACACCCTTTACATCATCTATAATTTGAGCATAAATGTGTTTTGTACTTCTGTAAACTGCCAATCTCGGTGCTTCTGAAGTACCCTTCAATTTCACTCTGAGTCTTCTGTGACGCTTTTGAACTTGTGCTTTTCTATTTGCTGTTTTAATCATTTCTCTTTCCTTTCACCCAAACCTTCTTGAAACTAATCAAGGGTTCAATCGGGCTGTTTTTACGAACCTATGCGGCTCTATTTTTTACCTGTCTTACCGGCTTTTCTTCTGATGTGTTCGCCTTCGTACTTAACACCTTTTCCTTTGTAAACTTCAGGAGGTCTTTTTGAACGAACTAATGCTGCAACATCACCAACCATTTGCTTATTATGACCGGAAATCTTTATCTTTGTGTTTGCTTCAACTTCAATCTTTATTCCTTCCGGTGCTTCAATATTAACCGGATGTGAATAACCCAAAGCCAAATTTAAGGTCGTACCTTGCATTGCTGCTCTGTAACCTACACCAACAATTTCTAGTCTTTTTTCAAAGCCGTTCTTTACACCGTTGATTGCGTTTGCTACAAGTGTTCTCGACAAACCATGCAATGAACGAGATTTTCTGTCATCAGCATTTCTCTTTACATATACATGATTTTCTACTTGTTCGACGGAAAGTTCAGGTCTTACTGTAACTGTTTCTGTTCCCAACGGACCTTTCGCCGTTACTGTGTTTCCATCGATTGTAACTTCAACACCGGCAGGTATCTCTATCGGTAATTTTCCTATACGTGACATTATTTTGTTCTCCGTTTTGTCAATTTTGTATCGCTGTCTGCGGATTTACTACCAAATGTAGCAAACTACTTCGCCGCCGACATTTTCTTTTCTTGCTTTTCTGTCAGTGAGCAAGCCCTTGCTTGTACTGACAACCGCAATTCCCATTCCACCTAATACTTGCGGAAGATTTTTAGCCTTTGAGTAAGTTCTTAATCCCGGTTTTGAAACACGTTGAAGGTTCGTAATTACCGGATTGTTTTGACTATCGTACTTGAGTGCAACGTTCAAAACTTTGAACTTACCGACTTCTTTTACTGAGTAGTCAGAAATGTAACCTTCGCTCTTCAAAAGTTTTGCAAGTTCAACTTTAAGGTTTGAAGCAGGCATTTCAACTTCTCTGTGAGAAACTTGGTTTGCGTTTCTGATTCTCGTAAGCATATCTGCTATCGGATCTGTATTCATTGATAATTTCCTTTTCCTGTTGTCTTTGTGAACGATAAGACTACTACCAGCTAGCTTTTGTTACGCCGGGAAGTAATCCTTTGTGAGCCAATTCTCTCAAGTGAATCCTGCAAAGACCAAAGTCTCTGTGAAATCCATGAGGTCTGCCGCATACAGAGCAACGATTATGCAATCTTACTTTAGGATATTTTCCTGCAGCAACGAGTGCTTCTCTTTTTGCTTCTTTATCTATCATTGATTTCTTAGCCACAATACGCTCCTTTATTTCTTGAACGGCATTCCCAAATACTTCAAAAGCGCTCTGCCTTCTTCATCTGTCTTTGCCGTCGTAATTATTGATATGTTCATTCCCAAAACAGTATCGATTTCATCGTAACTGATTTCCGGAAATAATGATTGTTCTTTCAAACCTAATGTGTAGTTTCCTCTT
>CAZKAS010000090.1:0-4215 GCA_964550875.1 uncultured Muribaculaceae bacterium
AAAAGACACTATGCTCACGTTGACTGCCCAGGACACGCTGACTATGTTAAGAACATGATTACAGGTGCTGCTCAAATGGACGGCGGTATCCTCGTTATCGCTGCTACAGATGGTCCGATGCCTCAAACAAGAGAACACATCTTGTTGGCTCGCCAAGTTGGTGTACCCAGACTCGTTGTATTCTTGAACAAATGCGATATGGTTGATGATGAAGAATTGCTCGACCTCGTTGAAATGGAAGCAAGAGAATTGCTTACTCAATATGAATTTGATGGCGACAATATTCCGTTCATCAAAGGTTCTGCTTTGAAAGCTTTAGAAGCAGTTCAAGCAAACCCCGCTGTTAAAAGAGGCGATGACAAATGGGTTGACAAAATTTGGGAATTGATGGATGCAGTAGATGACTACGTTCCTACTCCTGAACGTGACGTTGATCAACCATTCCTTATGCCGATTGAAGACATCTTCTCAATCACTGGTCGTGGTACAGTTGCTACAGGCCGTGTTGAAAGAGGACGTGTTAAAGTCGGTCAAGAAGTTGAATTAGTTGGTCTTGGCGAAACTAAGAAAACAACCGTAACCGGTGTTGAAATGTTCAGAAAACAACTCGATGAAGGTCAAGCAGGTGATAATATCGGTGCTTTGCTCAGAGGTGTTGATAAAACTGAAGTTCAAAGAGGTCAAGTTTTGGCTGCTCCCGGTTCAATTCACCCTCATACAAAATTCACTGCAAACGTTTACGTTTTGACTAAAGATGAAGGTGGACGTCACACTCCGTTCTTCCCGGGATACAGACCGCAATTCTACATCAGAACTACTGATGTTACCGGTTCAATCCAATTCGAAGGCGAAATGGTAATGCCTGGTGATAACGTTGTAATGAACGTTGAACTTATCGCTCCGGTTGCAATCGAAGAAGGTATGAGATTCGCAATCAGAGAAGGCGGACGTACTGTTGGCGCTGGTGTTGTTGACAAAATTAACGAATAGTTTGTTTTCTTAACAATTACTTAAAAGTCGGTTTGTATAAGCCGACTTTTTTTATGCTCTTTTTTAACAATATTTAATAAATTTGTATTTATTAAATAAATACATTATCATAGTATTGTGTAGTGTCAGCGTTTTTACTGACTTTAGGCATTTTGGATATATTTATGTACAAATCAAAAAAAATTATTATATTAGATGATGAAAAAATGGTTACTTCAACCTTAAAAACTTTATTGACGCTTGAAGGATTTACGGATACTCATTTTTTTAACGTTCCAAACGATGCAGTTGAATTTTTAAAAGAAAACAAGCCTGATTTAATTATTTCTGACTTTGTTATGCCTGAAATGAACGGTTTAGAATTTTTAAAAGTTGCGAAAAATTTGTATCCTGATGCTTGCATGATTTTGATGACAGGTTATGCTGACAAAGAAAATGCTGTGAGAGCAATCAATGAAGTCGGTTTGTATAAGTACATTGAGAAACCTTGGGATAATGATGATTTAATTATTAATATAAGAAATGGTATTGAAAGAAGTAATCTTGTTTTTTCTTTAAAAGAAAAAATTGATGAGTTAAACGCTGCTAATTCTGAACTAGAACGTTATTCTTCTCATTTGGAAGATATGGTTAAAGCTCGTACGGTTGAATTATCTGAGGCAAATGCAAAATTACAGGCAGTCATTTCAAATTGTGCTGATGGTATTATTTTAATTTCTAAGCATAAAAAAATTGAAGGTGTTAACAGTGCAATGGAAACCATGTTCGGTTTATCTCAATCGATGGTTCAGGCAATGTCACTAGACGAACTTTTTGTTGTTGAAAATTCTTCTTTTTCTGAAAATTTTAAAAATTTTAATAATTCTGGAATTATTCATGATGTCATAGTAAAAAATGCCGTAAACGGCTCTGATATTGTTACGGACATAAGTTATGCACTCATTCCTCAAGGAGAGTACTATGTTTGTGTTGTCAGAGATGTGTCTGCTCAAAAAGTGGCTCAACGTTTAAGAGAAGACTTTATTGCAACATTAACACATGATTTAAGAACTCCTTTACTTGCAGCAATTCAAACTCTTAAATTTTTCACGGAAGGTAAATTAGGACAACTTACAGAAAAGCAAAATTTGCTGTTAACTACAATGACGCAGAGCAACAAGGATATGCTTGGACTTGTTAATGCATTATTAGAAGTTTATAAGTATGAATCAGGAACAATTCCTCTTTCTAAATCAGAATTTTCTGCAAATGATTTGATAAATCAATGTTGTGATGAAATAGAATTTCTTGCTAAGTCCAAAAATATTGAATTGGTTAGAGAATTAGATGCAACAGTTAATGCTGATATTTTTGCAGACAGAAACGAGATAAGACGAGTAATGATGAATTTACTTGGAAATGCTGTAAATTATACAAATGAAAATGGCAAAATTTCTGTAAAATCGACATTAAATGGCTCCGATTATATGTTTTCAGTAAAGGATAACGGTATAGGAATTGCGCATGAAGATGTAACGAAAATGTTCAAGCGATTTTCTCAAGGAACAAAAAACAGACGTTCTGTTAGTACCGGACTTGGTTTATACCTCTCAAAACAAATTATAGAAGCACATGGCGGAAAAATTTGGTTAGAAAGTGTTCAAAACAAGGGCAGTGAATTTTTCTTTTTGCTGTTAGATTCTGTTAAGGTTAAAAACAAGGTGTAATATGATAAAAGTTCTTTTAGTTGAAGATCATACTATGACAAGACTTGGTTTACAAATGGTTTTGGAGCAATGTCAAGATATTAGTGTAGTAGGTTCCGCAGAAGATGGTAAAAAAGGTGTTGAACTTGCAAAAGAACTTTCGCCGGATGTCATTTTAATGGACATTGGGCTTCCTGTTATGGACGGTATTGAAGCAACGAGGACAATAAAGGAAAACGGTTCATCGGCAAAAATTTTAATTTATACTTCACGAGATTGCGGAGATGATGTATTTGCGGCTCTTTCTGCAGGTGCAGACGGTTACATTATGAAAGGTGCAGATGAAAATCAATTAAAAACAGCCATAACTTCAGTGTCAGAAGGTGTTGCTTGGCTTGATCCTGCTATTGCAAAATTAGTTCTTTCTAATATTCAGAAGCAAAAAAATGAAGATGTTAGGACAAATACTCCTAATCCGTTAAAATATAAGGAATATGGATTAACAAAACGTGAATACGAAGTTCTTTGCCTTATTGCGGAAGGAATGGATAATGATGAAATTGCTGAAAAGTTGGTTATTACCATTTCTACGGCAAGAGCGCATGTTCATAATATTTTAGGCAAATTATATGTTGCTGATAAGCATAAGGCAACTGCAAAGGCATACCGAGAAGGTCTTGTTTAATGAAAATTTTTAAATTTTTTTGTGCAATTTTCATCATTTTTTGTCTTATTTTCCCTTCTCCACAGGCTTTAGCGGAAAATTCCTCGGATTTGCCCAAGAAAAAAACTAAGAAACAAAGACCGTTGACTCAGTTTGATAATACTGAACAAGGTGAACCTGATGAGGATTTACCGGATATTTTGCAGCCAATGCCTGATACAAAAGAGGTTATTAAACTCAGAAAGAAGGAAGAAAAAAGAAGATTAAGACATTCCCGATCAAAATCAAAAGAAAAAATTTACAAACCGACTAAAGGTGTAAAAAAGTACCACTTTGCATTAGTAGTACGAGAGAACAAGGCGCCTAAGACTTGGGCAGAATACATTGAAATGTCTAAAGAGGTTAAAAGGGAAGAAAAAACTGTTCCAGCGCACTCTTATAAAAAAGATGATAAATTAAACAAAGTACCTGATAGAGGAGTTCGTGTCGTCAAATACAATTCACCTCCGGGAGTAAAAGATTTAGATTTACGTCTTTTAATGACAAGAAGGGAATTAGTAACTCCGGCTATTTTATCTCCTGATAAATCCAGATTAATATATTCTGTAATATATTCATTACCGACGACAGAACAGGTTGCGTCGGAAATGTTTTATATAAATATTCCAAAGGGAATGTCTATACAAAATGCGTTAACCGATTTTCATACAATTGAGGCAGTAAGAAAGCCTGTTTTGTCTGTCGGAATGAAAGAATTATTCCAATATGAAAAGCGTACTTTGGCGCTTATTGATTGGTCAGAAGATGGTCAAAAGATTGCAGTTGCCGAAAAAGTTGGTGCTCAAACAAAAGGTCCTTGGGAAACTCATATTTGGA
>CAZKAS010000091.1:0-4057 GCA_964550875.1 uncultured Muribaculaceae bacterium
AGGTTCTTCATCTGTTCCTGCTCACGTAGAAATTATGGGCGTTATCGGTATGGGCAACAATCCTATGGTTGGTGCAACCGTTGCTGTTGCTGTTGCTGTTGAAAACTCTCAAAAATAGTTTTTATCGGACATTTAGTAACCAAAGCTTTCTTTATAAGGAAGCTTTGGTTTTTTATATTTGACATGACCGATAAATCACTTGAAAAATAAATTTTTCTGTGGTAAATTATTTCTGCATGATACTAAAAGCAGAAGGTGGTGAATATAAATGCCTGAAATCAGAGTTGGTGAAAACGAAAACATCGAAGTAGCTTTGAAAAGATTTAAGAAGAAAGTCCAAAAAGCCGGAATTTTGTCTGAAATCAAAAAACGTGAAAGATACGAAAAACCAAGTATCAAAAGAAAACGTAAGTCAGAAGCAGCACGCAAAAGACGTGTTTAGAGATAAAATTTAAGCCGCCGGTCGGCGGCTTTTTTCATATTTGAATGTATTTTATTCTATCAATGACTTAACTGTATTAATGAGTTTTTCTTCTGCAAAATCAGTTTTATTTATCATTACATCAACAAAAATATCGTTAAACATTTTTTGAGTTTGTTCAATAGTAAGCATAGAGATTGTAATTATCGGTAGAGTTTTGAATTTTTCTTCTTGTCTTAGTTGAGAAATAAGTTCTACTCCGTTCATTTCCGGCATTTCTATATCACTGATTAACAAATCACAGCCGTTTTGTTTTATTTCTTGTAGTCCTTCAATTGGGTTGTTGTAGGCAAGAACGTTGTAGCCTGCTTTTTTCAATATATTTGAAAAATGAATTTTCGTAGTTTGTGAATCATCAATTAGTACAATTTTTTTCGTTTTTTCTGAAACGATTTCTTTTTTATCAAAAGTTACTATTGGCATATTTATTGGGATTTCGAGAATAATTTCTGTACCGAGACCACTTTTTGTATTTATTTTAATTTTTCCGTTGAGTTCTTTAATTTTCGTATCTACAATGTCTAAACCCATTCCTCGACCCGATATTTCTGTAATTTTATCTTGCGTTGTGAAACCGGCCTTTAATATAAGATTTAAAAAATCTGTTTCTTTTGCATTTTCAACTTCTTCTTTTGTTAAGTAGTTCTCTGTTATTGCTTTTTGCTTAATTTTTTCAAAATTTATACCGCAACCGTCGTCTTTGACAGATATAGTAAGAGTTTTTCCTGTTTTTTTAGCACAAATAGCAATTAAACCTGCTCCGGGTTTTCCTTTCTTTACCCTGTCTTCAGGTATTTCTGTTCCGTGATCTACCGCATTTCTAAGCAAATGTATTATTGGGGTCTTTATTTCGTCCAGAATTTGTTTATCAACACTGATTTCTGCCCCTGTTATTTCAATATCAACCTCTTTATTCTCCGTTTCTGCAATATCTCTGACCATTCTTGGAAACATGTGTAATATTACTCCAAGCGGTAGCATTCTTACTCCTTGTACAGTTTGGGTGATATTTGAAAGATGCTTTTCAACTTTTGTAAAAATATCTGTTTCTTCTTTATTTAATTTTTCGTATTTTGATATTATTTTCTGAATTTCCGAAAGATTTTGTTGATTTTTTCCCAATTCTTCGGTAATTTTTTGAGTTAATAATTCAATATCACTTTCGCTTTTCGTTATGTTTTTCAGTTCGTTCAAATTCTTTTCTATTTCAAACATTTTTGCAGAAAAGAGAGTTGTTATATCATAAAATTTTTGAAAATTTTCGTGAGATTCCTTTGCGATAGCTGTCAGATTTCCCAGATTTACAAATAATTTATCCAGTTTGTCGGACTCTATTCTCAGTGTTCTAATTGAGCCCTGCCCCAAAGTTTTTAATATGTCTGTAAAATTACTTTTGCTCTTTTGTACTTGGAGTGTTTGTTTTGGGCTTTCTTGAACAATAATCATTTGTTCCGCAATTGATATTCTTTGTTTCAAGAAAAATAAATCTTCTGTTACGCTCCTATCACAAACTACTTTTTTTATTATTTTGAATGTTGCAGAAAGTGTATTTACAAGATTATTATCTGTCTTTTCACAATTTTGAAGTTTTTCAAAGATTTTTGAACATAATTTTAATATCTCTTCTATTTCTGTATTCTCTTGCTCTATTGAATTTGATAGTTTTAAAAGATGACTTGCTATTGATATATTTGTCTTTAATTTCGGAATTAATTTTAATATTTCATTAATTTTATCTTCCTTTGTACTTGCTGTATCCAATTCCTTAATTTGTTTTGTTATCTCTGATATAATAATTTTTATTTCTGCTAAATCATTCGATATTTTTTCTTTTGTTGAATTTTCATTCTTTATTTCTGATAACAAATCTTCTACTGAATGTGCAAGTTTTTGTACTTCCGTCAAACCCAAAATGCCTGCGGAACCTTTTATTGAATGTGCATCTCGCATTAACTTCGTTATAATCTCTTCGTTTTTGTTCCTTTCATATATTGAAAGTTGTTGTACAAAGTCCGTTAAGATAGATTTACTTTCCTCTTTGAATATTACAACTGTATCTTCTATATCAAAAGAATTCATCGTTTCCTCTTTTTGTCTATTTTATCACATTAGATATTGTTATGTAAAATTTTTGTGAATGAATTCCAGTTCATTTACTTTTCCTGAAAGATTATTGTTAATCTTTTCCTTTAAAATTGCTCTTTTTATCTCTGAAAAAATTTTACCTTCTTGATAGCCCTCATTTTTTAAGTCTTGACCGTTTATTTCAGGTTTTATATCTTTTATTTTGAAATATCTGTTTGCTATATCTTCTTTTTTATATATTCCGTAAAATACCGCTGTAAGGTAATCTCTATTTTTAAAATATTCAAAAATTGAAAAATTATCGTTGAAATTTGGCTCTTTTTCTATAAATTCGTGTACATTTTCTATTATTTTCTTTTCTCGTAAAGAAAAATTTATTTTTTCCGGTATTTCTCCACTTGTAAAAATAGGTAAAAAATATAATCTCCAAATATCATCTTCTTTGATTTTGTACTCTGTTAATGCGCTTTTAATTCTGTGTCCGTCTATTATTTCCGTATAATCAATATCAAAAATTTTATATAATTTCTGCTCTATGAATTTATCAAAACAAGATGCAAAATTAAGAGAAAATAAATCTATAATTTCATTTTTCACTCTTTCCAATGGTATGTTTTTTAACGGATTTTTGATATATTTTTCTTGCAAAACTTTTGTTTTTTCCTCAAGTTCAAAGTTAAGTCGTTGTGCAAATTTTAAACCTCTTATCATTCTTGACGGGTCATCTAAAAATGATTTATCATGCAAAACTCTGAGTTTTCTGTTCTTTAAATCATTAAGTCCGTTTGTATAATCAATTAACTCAAAAAGATTATCTTTGTTCAAAGAAATAATCAGTGAATTTATAGTAAAATCACGACGTTTAATATCCTTTTCTATATTACAGCCAACCTCGGTTATTCTCGGTAAATCTCCGTATTTGTCGTAAACTTCCGCTCTTGTTGATGCAAAGTCAATATCCGTTCCATTTGCAAAACTAACTTTTGCCGTCGGTAATGTTACATTGTATTTTATTGATTTTGTCTTAACGTAACAATCTAATATCTCCACAAACTCTTTTACACTTCCTTCTACCGTAATATCTACGTCGTGTAATGGCTTGGATAGTAATATATCTCGTACAATTCCTCCCACCAGATATATCTTCATTCCGCTAATTTCTGCAATTCTTATACAATCAGAAATAACTTCGTATATTTTTGAATTAACTTTTTTCCGTAAATTGACCTTCTTCATTTGATAATTATAACAAATATGTGTATAAATTTTCAAATATGAAAAAATCATCTTTTTGACCCTTAACATTTCTTCATTATTTGCTAAAGTTTATAAAGAAAGTGCCGATATCTAATATATAGGTAAGGAAAATAATATGCTTGAAAATAATACTTCGTTATTTAATAAACCTTTCGGACTAAACGTTAAAGTTCCTACCAGAACTTTGAAACAAGCAAAAGAAACGGCTGTTAATACTGTTAACAATCTTTGGAA
>CAZKAS010000092.1:0-4048 GCA_964550875.1 uncultured Muribaculaceae bacterium
GTTTCGCTTCTTCAATAGAGCCTTTGATTAAAATTGGACAGATGTCTTTTATTTGGGTTTTGAGTTTTTCGTTGATTCTTTTTCGCTCATAACATGCATTATATATTTCTGCAATACTGCGTTGTATTTCAATATTTGGAATTGGAATATTAATTTTGTCTAAATCCTTAAAATATACACGGTTGCGCACGCTATCCATATTTATAAATTCAAGAAATCTACCAGTTTCCTTTCGTTTTAGCCACAGAAACAAATATTCGGGGGATAAAACATTTGTGTCATTTATATAAAAAACAATATATTCCTCTGTACAAATTTTTGGATCAGAGAATTTATTATTAAATGCAATTGCACCTTTAGAAATTACTGAAGGATTATATACAAAATCATTAGGGTAGAATATATTGCACTTATAAAAAGAATCCGAATCTCTTGAACCTCTTGGAATAATAAATCCTTCGTTTCCGACTCCGATTAGGTTGTTGTATTTATTTTTATTATTAGTTTCTTGCCTTTCAGACAAATAAGGTAATATTGATTTTTTTTCTTCGGTTGATTTTAATTTTTCAATCGCTGACAAACATGCGATATTTAAATCATCTAAACCTTTTTCATAACTTTTTTGATTTGCTAACATTGCATTGTAAACATCAACATATTTTTGCTGAATTGGAAGTGGCGGGAGGTCAAGATCTATGTCGCACATATCTTCCCAACTAAAAGTTTCTCTTGCTGAGCCCCAAGAATTGAATCTTGAGTAACGGTCAAATTCAGGACGATTAAAGTACATAAAAAGGTACTCTGAACTTAATTTTCCTGAATTGCTTACATAAAAAACCGTTGATATAGAAGATACGATATAAGTGTTTTCGGTATCATTATAGCAAAGCGACATTTTATCACCACGTCTTGATGTGTCAGACACATAAACAAAATGTTTTGGTGGAACTAACTTGTAAGAAGACAATTTGACATCCATTAAATCAGCCTTGGTTTTTATCATTGTTTTCTGTGTAGAAATTCCCACAACATCATCTTTGCCATATTTATCATCAATATTACGCAAATCAATTTGTTGTATGTATATACCAAGCTTAGTCAATGCCATAGCCAATTCCCTTGAATGCTTGTTCTAACATTGCTTGAGATTCTTTCTCTTGTTTTATAATATCCTTCATTTCTTGTTGAATGCGAGACATTTCCTTTTCATAATCTATTTCTAAATCATGGTCAATAAATTCAATATATTTGCTTGGTGTTAGCGCCCAGCCTTTTTCTTTGATTTCTGTTATTCCAACACTACGATATAATTCAGGCACTTCATAATTTTTGCCGTCAGTTCCTTCATTTTGCCAAGTATGATAAATTTCGCTTGCTCTTTTAATTTGTTCGTTAATTAAACAAACTTTTTTCTTTTGTTCATTTTTGACAGGATTTTCAGTCCATTGACGTAAATCCATGAACAAAAATTCGTGTTCTCTGTTTCTTAATTTTCTTCCGTGATAATTACCACCTTTTTTATTTTGATTCAAAATCCAAAGAGTAACACTAATATCGGTTGTGATAAACAGTTCTCTTGGAAGAACAACAATGGCTTCAATTTTGTCGTTCTCAATCAGTTTTTTTCTTATGTTTAAAGTATCGCTATCATTCAGAGCACCATTGGCAAGCAAGAACCCAGCAACACCATCAGAGGGTTTTAAGTGAGAAAGTATATGTAAAATCCAAGCATAGTTTGCATTACTTTCAGGCGGTGTTTCATAATCCGCCCAGCGAGCATCTGTTTCCAAATTGCTATCATACCATTTTTTAAGGTTAAATGGCGGATTTGCCATAATATAGTTAAAATGCAAACCTTTATGCAAATCATTGGTAAATGAAGAATCGCTTGATTCGCCAAGATTATGACTAAGACCACGCAACGCCAAATTCATCTTTGCAAGACGATATGTTGCAGGCTCTTTTTCCTGACCGTAAATATTAATTCTGTTTATATCGCCTTGTCTTGATTTTACAAGTTCTGCACTTTGAATAAACATACCACCCGAACCGCAAGCAGGGTCATAAAGAGTTCCTTCATAAGGTTCAATCATTGATGCAATAAGCTTAACAACATCATGCGGAGTATAAAATTCGCCTTCTTCTTTTGTTGCATTTACCGCAAATTCTTTTAAAAAATATTCGTAAACACGACCTATTAAGTCTTTCTCTTCGCCAAATTGTTTATGACTAATTTTGTTAACTTCATCAACGAGTTTTTTAATGTCATTAGGCGCAAGATTACGTGTTGTAAAAGTGCCTTCAATAAAGCAACCTTTTAATTGTTTTGAATTAGTCGCAATGCTATGGAGTGCACTATCAAGAGCAACATTCAATTTTGGAGCGGCTGTATTGATAATTGTTGACCAGCGAGCTTCTTCAGGCAAATTATAAGTGCCGTCCGTAAAAGTCATATCGTCAAAAAAAGCTGCTCTTATGTTTTCATCGTCAGGATTCAAACCCTGTTCAATTAAAGTTTTGCGAAGTTTTTCAAGCCCGTCTTCATATTTTTCTCCGATAAAACGTAAAAAAACAAGAGTTAACATCATATCTCTTTTTTCGAAGAATGACCCGGAGTTGCGTGCGGCACGTAAAATATCTCTGCAATTAAATAATATTTTATCTATATTTAACTCTTTATCAGAACCTCTTTTCTTCGCCATACAACCTCACTTTTTCTAAAATTATCATACCATGAACATGCTTAATCATTTGTTTTGTAAAGAATTGAATGTATTTCATTCTTGCATGCGAGTGTGCCAAAAGTGGACAGAAAAATATAGATTTTAATCAACAGGATTAATTATAAAAAAATTAAAAGATGAATATTTGTCTGATGATGGTATACGAAGTAGGTTTAAAAGAGAATATAATATAACGAAATCATTATCTGATTTGCAAACAATTATAAAAGTTTTTGACTATTATGAAGATAATTGTTCATACACAATGGAAAAAGCTGAGCAAACACTAGAAGAATATGTAGAAAATTCATATTTAGATGACGAAATCAGAATAAAATGTATTAGACAAATATTAAATTTGTTTGCCGAAATTCATAAAAGAAATATTGTACACAGAGATATTAGTCCAAATAATATTTTTATTTTAAACGGAATTTTAAAAGTAGCGGATTTCGGCTTGGGAAAAGATTTAAATATTTTTACTTCTCATCAAACTTGTATGACAAATTCTTTGGGACAACTTCGTTATTGTGCTCCTGAACAATTTATGCAATTAAAAGAAGCTGACAAACAAAGTGACGTATACTCTTTGGGCAGATTAATTAATTATATAATGACAGGAAAATCTATAAATTATTATCATCAATTTAAAAATGCCGCCGAAAAGGCCACAAATGAAAATCCTCTGTTTAGACATCAGGATGCTTGTGATTTATTAAAACATGTAGAAAAAACTATTGCTTACCGTTTGCAAGCAGAAAATAAACAACAAATTTTAGATAAAATAATGCAAATACGATATGATGACAAAATTGAAACATATATTTCAGAATTATCAAGTGAAGAAGTCTGTAAGCATTTAATAAATTATACAAAAGGATTTCCGGAAATATTAATAACTTATATGAAACAAAGTGAAATATATTCAAATGATATTATTTTGAGAATTGATAAATACTACGAACATATTTGCGATAAATTTGAAAATTTTGATCCAATTGCAAATTTAATGTACTTAATTTTACAAGAAAATTCTTTATCCTATGTAGTAAAAGAACTTGCCGCCAAAATTTTAGCCCATATCGCACACGGGGTGAATAGATTTTTTGCACAACGACTAATAGAATCCTTACAGAAAAAAGGAATTGAACCCCTGCTTGAAGAAATTTTAACAGGTTCATATTAAAAATCTCCATCTCAAAGTTAATTAAATCTTGTCCTGTATGTTAAATTACATAAGTACTTAATTTTAAACATATAAACAAAAAATGGGTACTTGATTCAAGTACCCGTTAGTGTAAAATCATCACGCAAGACGGCAATCG
>CAZKAS010000093.1:0-3940 GCA_964550875.1 uncultured Muribaculaceae bacterium
AACTCCAAAGGATTTTTTGCATTCCGGACAAACAACTTGTAAAACAAAAAGCCCCTCTTCTTCCCTCAATATGTATATTGAATTTTCGTCAAAATCATGTCCGCAATTTGAACAACATAAATTCGTAAATAATTTGTTTATATTAAGTCTATTCATTTTTCCCTCTTAATTTTTATTATACTTATTTTTTTTGTAAAGGCACGTTTTTTTATCAAAATATCACCCTTCTATATGGGTTATTATTTTGAAAAAAAGGGTACTATAAGCTTGGCAGGAAAAAAGAGGTGTTTTTTATGGATTTTACTAACATTCTCAACCTTGTAATTTTTGGTATGATTGTTTATATCGGTTTGCTTGTTGTCCCAACAATGCTCGAAAATAGAGAAGCATAATACTATTTGATTTTTAATTCTTCGTTTGCATTTGACAAATAGTGTAGTTATACAATTTTTTACAATTGTATAAAATACAATTGTTGTGTTGCCGCAAAAAACAAGACGAACTTATAAAAATCCGTCTTGCTTCTCGTTACGAAAATTTATTAATTTTTAAATTATTTTTTCTTAAACGTATCAATGGCAAGTAATGCGCAACCGAGCATTCCTGCATTGTTTCCAGTCGTTGCCAAAACTACTTTTGCAGGAGATACTATGGTTTGTTTGTTAAGTTCATCTTCAATTGTTTTTGTGTTGATAAATTCGCCCATGCCTCCTGAAATAACAAAAATTTCCGTATCAAAAATGTTATTTAACGTAACCATACCGGTAATAATCTGATTATGCCACATATCCATAACTTTTACGCAAAGTTCGTCATTTCTCTTGAATCCGTCAATTAAATCATATGTCGTTAAGTCATCAATTTTTTTGCCTTCCGTTGCAACCGATACAGGGTTTTTAAGAGCTTCTTCCTTGAATGAACGACCTAAGCCTGTTCCTGATCCGTATGCTTCCCAGCAATCATACGTTCCGCAATTGCATTTACGTCTTTTGTCGGGATAAATTTTAATGTGTCCGATTTCTCCTGCTCTGCCTGATTTGCCCCTGAGCATTTCTCCGTTAATAATAATTCCTCCGCCGATACCGGTTCCTAATGTTACCATTACATTGTTATCGTACCCTTTTGCCGCTCCGACTTTATATTCTGCCCACGCTGCCGCATTTGCATCGTTTTCTACATATACAGGTTTCTTGCTAAGCTTCGTAAATTCAATATTGTTATATCCTGCGGGCATGTTAGGTGATGCGGATTCAACCTTTGTGTTGTCAAGATTTATGGCACCTGCTGTTGCGAATGCAATATAATCAACATCATTCTCGTTCTCTTTTATTATGGTTTGAAACGTTTCTTTCAATTCTTCCAACGTTTTGGGCGTTGAAACCTTTTTTATCTTATTAACAAATTCTCCGTTTTCATCAATAATTGCGTAACTGATTTTTGTTCCGCCTACATCTATCCCAAGTGCCTTCTTCATTTCTCCTCCTTTTGCTTTTTATTTTTGTTTATTATGCTTTGTATAAAATCTCTTTACTATTAGTTGTGGTCTTGTAATCGCTGAACCTATAACAACTGCATGTGCACCTAAATCAAATGCCTTCTTAACCTGCTCCGGAGTCCATATCCTTCCTTCTAATACAATCGGGCAATCTAAAATTTTTACTGCTCGTTCAAGTAGTTTAAAGTCAGGTTCGTCAGTCGGAGCCGGAGAATTTTGGGTATATCCTGATAATGTTGTTGATATTATGTCAAAACCTAATGCCCTCGCCGCAACTGCTTCCGATAACGTAGAAACATCTGCCATTGATGCTTTTTTATGCATTGAAACATATTTTACAAGTTTGCGAAGGTTGTCTTTTCCTCGTGGCCTCGATGTTCCATCCATCGCTATTATGTCTGCTCCCGCAGATATAAGTTCGCTTATTTCCTTCATTCCGGGGGTAATATATACTATCTGTTTCCAGTTTTTTGGTATAACTTCAGGCTTCGTCAGCCCGATTATCGGAACGTCAGTAAATTTTTTTGCGTTTTTAATATCTCTTTCTCCTGCAAGACGCAACGCTTTTGCTCCTCCCATTAATACGGATTGTATCATCGCATTCATGCATTCTTCTCGATACAAAGGCTCATTAGGCATTGCTTGAACTGAAATTATAATAGAATTTTTAATTTTATCTATAATCTTCATTGCTGGTTAAATTATAACCTCATTTTTTCTTTACTTCAAGTAATTTTTCTAAAGATTTAACGCTTTTGCAATATCCGGTGTAAGTTTTTCCCATGCCTCTTCTGATGGGTGAACATCGTCTGAGACTCTATATTTCCCGTCCAAAATCTCCTTCCCTGCCGTCATTTTTTTCGTAAACAAAATTTTTATGTCATTTTTTTGAGCAATTTCGCTCATCATTTTTTCCTCATAATCAAGCGGTAAATGGATTGTATCGGTATTGTCATCATATACAATAATTACAAATTTTGAATTCGGAAATTCCTTTTTGATAATATTTGATATTTCTGAAATTATAGCATCAGGCAGAGAAAAATCTCCGGATTTTGCAATCGCTTGCCCCAAAGTCATACGCCACAAACGATACGTCGCTGTTGAACAGAAAAATGTACAAACTTTTCCGCAAGGAACTTTTCTCAAATTGTTTTTTTTATCAACTTCATACAAATCAAGCAAAATATCGTTCTCCCACCCCGGGGCTCTTTCGTAACAACGCTTATTATGGTCTATGATATAGGTATAAATAAAATATTCCGGATTTTTGGGCAAATTTTTCAAAAAAACATCAGACTGCAACTGTCTCAAAACAAGTGCCATACTTCCACCACCAATAGCGTAATTATAAATCGAACGTCCTGTGTAAGCATTCAATTTGGCAGAAAAAGTTTCATTCTCTTCAAGTAAAAATCCGGCAGTATAAGAACACCCTAAAAGTACGATAGGACGCTTGTTTCCATCTCCTTTAAAACTATAAGAAAATTCTTCAGTTATATTTTTTATATCAACTTTTTTCTTTAAAATAAACCGATAATCCAAAAACGGTCTATTGTTTGGGTAATACCACAACTTATGAATGGTGAAAAAACTCAAACACTCAATAATTCCACCTACAAAAATTAACAATAGGACATTTGCAAAAATAATTGAAACGATTTTTAGAATTTTTTTTCTCATGAACTGATTTTTTGTCCTAAAATACAAATATTTCTTGACTTTTATACTATCACACATCAAACACATGAGCAAATATTAATTTTTTGTTTATTTTTTTAATTATTTAAAAAATAGGTGATATAACAAAAATATGGAAAATTTGTAAGTAAAAATTGGAGATAAAAAAATGGCTAAAACAATAGGTATCGATTTAGGTACAACAAACTCGGTAGTTGCGGTTATGGAAGGCGGAAAACCTACCGTCATTGCAAACTCTGAAGGTTCCAGAACAACCCCGTCTATCGTTGGTTTTTCTAAAACAGGTGAAAAATTAGTTGGTCAACTTGCAAAACGTCAAGCAATTTTGAACCCTGATAAAACTATCGCTTCCATTAAAAGACATATGGGCGAAAATTTCAAAAAGAATATTGATGGTAAAGACTATACTCCTCAAGAAATTTCTGCAATGATTTTGAGAAAATTAGCAGACGATGCTTCGGCATATCTCGGTGAAAAAGTTACTTCTGCGGTAATTACCGTTCCTGCATACTTCAACGATGCTCAACGTCAAGCAACTAAAGATGCCGGTAAAATCGCAGGTTTGGACGTTCTCCGTATCGTTAACGAACCGACTGCAGCTGCTTTGGCTTATGGTCTTGAAAAAGATAATTCGGAAAAAGTTTTGGTATTCGACTTAGGTGGCGGTACTTTCGATGTATCTATCCTTGAAATCGGTGACGGTGTTCACGAAGTTCTTTCAACATCAGGTGATACTCACTTAGG
>CAZKAS010000094.1:0-3828 GCA_964550875.1 uncultured Muribaculaceae bacterium
TAAAATCCGATATTAACTTAGTTATGGCATCTTTAATGATAGGCACGATTATGCTTGTTGCCGGAAATTTACTTGCAGATATTTTGTTAAAAATAGTTGATCCGAGAGTTGAGGCATCATAATGAATTATGTAAGTGAAGGTATTTTTAAACAAATGATGAGAGATAAATTTGCCGCAAGTGCCTTTTTTGTACTTGTTTTACTTTATCTTTCCGTTTTTTCCGCAACTTTCATTTCTCCTTATACAAAGGATTATGCAGACAGACAATCTGCATATGCACCGCCATCTAAAATTTATGTTATCAATGAATTTGGAAAACTTTGTAAACCTTATACGTACAATTATGTCAGGTCATTTGATGAAAATACTTTTAAAATCAGATATTCTGAGGATAGAAGTAAAAAATATGCTGTAAAATATTTTGCTAAAGGCTATTCGTATAAGTTATTTGGAATTATTCCTTTTGACAGACATTTTATAAATGTTGAAAAGGGTGGTAATTTATATATTTTGGGAACAGATATAAACGGACGTGATAATTTTTCAAGGTTACTTTTTGGGGGACAAATATCTTTGACGGTTGGTTTTTTAGCGTTGTTTATTTGCTTTCCGATAGGGCTTTTATATGGAGGAATTTCGGGGTATTTTGGCGGCAAAACCGACTTTTTGATGATGAGGTTAGCAGAGGCAATAATGAGTATTCCGAGTTTTTATCTTTTGATTATTTTGGCATCAATTTTGCCTGCCGGTATGACGAGTGTTCAGAGGTTTTCTTTGATAGTTGCCATATTGGCATTTATAGGCTGGGCAGGTTTTGCGAGAGTTATAAGAGGAATGGTTCTTTCTGTTAAGAAACAGGAGTTTGTAACAGCTGCAGTTGCATCGGGCGCTTCAAAGATGAGAATAATTTTGAAACACATTTTGCCCCAAACAATGAGTTATGTAATTGTTGCAATGACATTAAGTATTCCTTCTTATATATTGTCGGAATCTGGATTGAGTTTTTTGGGCTTGGGCATTCAGCAGCCTGATGCAAGTTGGGGAAATATGCTAAAAGAGGCGCAGGAGTTTGTTAACATAACATCAAGACCGTGGCTTTTAATGCCGGGAGTTTTAATTTTTGTTGCTGTTTTAGCATTTAATTTAATCGGTGATACAATTAGAGATATAGTTGATCCTAAAAGTAAGGTGAGGTAAAATGCCTGATATTTTAAATGTGTTTGTATCATTGGATTGTGAAGTAATTTACAGAATATTTTTGTCGGTTGCTTTGGGCTTTATGATTGGTTTAGAGCGAGAAATTACGAATAAAGCAGCGGGTTTAAGAACGAATATTCTTGTAAGTGTGGGTTCTTGTGTATTTACAATTTTGTCTATATATGGGTTTTCAAATGCGTTAAGTATATATCCGATGGGGGATCCTGCACGTGTAGCAGCGCAAATCTTAACAGGTATCGGTTTTATTGGTGGCGGTTGCGTTTTAAGACATGGTACAAGTATATACGGATTAACAACGGCGGCAACCCTTTGGGCAACGGCGAGTGTCGGTATGGCTTGCGGTTGCGGAAAATTTTCTCTCGCTATTTTAGGGGCAGTCCTTTCGGTTGCAACGTTGACATTGATTAGAATTTTTGAAAGAAATTGTATTCCAAAAACTCAAAAAAATAATAAAAATATGAAAGTTTCTTTGATATGTGCAGATGAAGATTTTCCATCTTTGATTACGGATATTCCAAAATTATTTCCAAATTTGTCATCAATGACAAAAAAAGATGCAGGACTTGAAAAAAATTCTGTTAAAATTACTTTTGAAGCGGTTGTTTGTTGTAAAAATACCGTTGAATACGTTTACGAAAAATTCTTAGGTGATTTAAGAGTTAGAAATATTTCTGTTAAGGAATTGAGTGAATAGAGTAACTTATGTTACAATAGAATAACAATATCAGATTATAGGACAATGTATGAGTGAAGATTTAGAAAAATTATACTGTAATGTTCCGCCGACGAAGATTAGAAATCGGGAAGAAAAGTTTAGGCCTGCTAGGACGACACCATTTTGGGAAACAATTGCTGATTTTTTCTTTTTTAATATGTTGCAGCATAGGTTTCATTCAATGCTTGTAAAGAATGAAGAATTGTTTGAGCAAAGAAATAAGGAAGTTGCAACAATTTTTTATGCACCACATGGCAATTGGTGGGACGGAATAGTTGGTTATAATATGCTTCGTAGAGTTTTTCATCATACCGTCCGTATGATGGTAGAGGAAATGAACAGATTTCCTTTGCTTTCGAGGGCAGGAGCATTTCCTGTTAATAAACGTTCCTCTCAAGAAGCAATGAAATCATTGAAATATACTGTAGATGATTTGGGTCAAAATCCGACTCACGGACTTTGGATTTTTCCTCAAGGTGTTATCAAACCTCCGAATTACAGACCTATTGAGTTTCAGACCGGTTTGGCATATATTGCGGAAAAAATCGCTAAAAAATACGGTGCGGTTAATTTAGTTCCGGTTGCCGTTGCTTTTGCTTTTTTAAGGGAAGATCAACCGGAAGTTCTTGTAGAAGTCGGGAAACCGATTGTTTTGACAAAAGAAGATGTTGTAAATGTGGACAGGCATGAATTTACACATAATTTAGAAAAAGACTTTACGGAATTTTGTGATAATCAATTGAAAGATATTTCACAAGGTAAATTTCAAGGTTATCGACAATTATTTGTTAAAAGAGTTCATTGGTACCGCAGGATTGAGAAAAAATTAAAAGGTATCGGAATGAAAGGCTCAGGTATTTAATCGTATTTTGTAAAAGTATGACTTTTATAAAATTTTTAAAATGTCTTTAAAATCGATTATGACATCAGAAACACAATCAATTGATTTATAAAAATTGACAGGTTCTTTTGAGGCAACGGCGATAATTCTTTTTACCCCTGCCGATTTTGCTGAATTAATACCGGAGAGAGCATCTTCAAAAACTATGCAATCTTTTGGCGGAACATTTATTTTTTTTGCTGCAATTTCATAAATATCAGGTGCCGGTTTTCCCGGAATTGTACCGTCTGAATATACAATATTATCCAAATCGAACCATTTTTTCAAATTAAAAACATCTATGTAAAAATCGACATTGATTTTTTCTGACATTGTTGCAATTGTATGAGGTATTTCATTCTTGCAAATGTAATCAAGAAAATCTTCAACACCGTTTGCAAGTTTTGTATTCTCTTTGTCCGCTTTGCACATATCAAGGTAAATCAATTCTTTTTCAAGTGCAATTTTTTCCGCTTCTTCTTTTGAAGGAGTTCGTCCAATAGCATAGGCTATTATTTCGGAATTTTTTCTTCCAAACATGTGATGAACCATTTCATAATCATCAAATGGTGTACCTCTTAATTTTCTTGATGTTTCAATCCAAGCATCATAATGTTTTTGCGAATCCCAAAACAAAGTTCCGTTAAAATCAAAAATTATCCCTTTTTCCTTCATAAATACCTCATAAAACATTATACAAAAAGAGAGAGAGTAAAATAATTTTATTACAATTTTGAAACAAATAATAAAATGTAACAGAATGTAAATTTGAATTTCTTGACACGGAAAATCAATGAGGATATGCTCTGCTAATAGAATAGAATAGAAGAGAAGAGAACCTATGTCTTGAAGTCGGTTGTCTGATACCTGATAATGGGAAAAGAAGGAAAATCCATTATCAAAAATCAGAAATATTATTTGATTAGTAAAGCTTACTGGCTTCGGGAAGAAAGGGTTCTTATGAAAAAGTATAAAAATGGTTTCACTTTGCGCAATGCGCTTCTAGCAATAGTT
>CAZKAS010000095.1:0-2988 GCA_964550875.1 uncultured Muribaculaceae bacterium
ATTGATTACAACAATAAAATCACCTGTATCAACGTGAGGAGTAAATTGGGGTTTATGCTTGCCTCTGAGCATGTTTGCAGCAAGTACCGCTAATCGACCTAAAGTCTTTCCTTCTGCATCAATTACGTACCACTTTCTTTCAACTTCGAGAGGTTTCGCTGAGTATGTTTTCATATGCCATCTCCATGTTTGTATTTTTATCGTATATCACTTTCATAAGTGTGAGCCCTTCCGGACTCGCTGACGGACCCGCTTTTGTTCTGTTCCTGCTTTTTAGAATCTCTCTCAGTGATTCGGGGCTCTGAGATTTTCTATCAAGATACAAAATCGTTCCGACTATGGTTCTTACCATTCCGTATAAGAACCGGTTTGCAACTATATCTATCAAAATTTCATCTTCTTTCTGATAACATCTTGCTAAATATACTTTGCATATTTTCGCTGGATTTTCCGTTCCTGATTTTTTAAAAGATGAAAAATCATGCTCACCTTTCAATATTTCAAGACACTGATTTATAAAATCAATGTTCGGTCTTTCCCTCATATACAAACAATTTTCATCAAAGGCAGAACGCTGATTTCTCGACACTATTCTGTATCTGTAAAACCTTGCAATAGCACTTTTTTGAGCATGAAAAGTATTTTCAACTTTATAAATCTCAACAACGCTAATATCTTTATCCAATATCCCGTTTAAAGAATATAGCATCTTCGGATTAGTAAAATCCATCTCGGAATCGAAATGAACTGCCTGTCCTCTCGAATGAACTCCTGCATCTGTTCTGCCTGAGAAAATTGTCTTTATATTTTGTTTTGTCAATGTACTAATTGCTCTTTCAAGTTCGCCTTGAACCGTTCGTACTCCCGAACTTTGCTTTTGGCTCCCTGAAAAATTTGTTCCCTTATATTCCAGTATGAGAACGTATCTTTGCATTATACCAATTGGATTAATGCCATCTTCGTTGCATCGCCTCTTCTCGGAGGAAGATTATAAATGCGAGTATATCCGCCGTTTCTGTCTTGGTATTGCTTACCGATTTCCGTAAACAATTTTCTCAAAACAGTTTCAGGCATTTTCTTGCATTCTGCGTTTTCTGCTACAACTTCCTTTGTTTCAACATTCATATATCTTCCGGTTTCTCTGTCGTAAATATATCTGAGTGCTGTTCTGCGTGAATTTAAATCACCCTTCTTTGCAAGTGTGATAATAGATTCTGCATAAGGCTTCAATGCTTTTGCTCTCGAAATAGTTGTCTTGATTTCTCCGTGCATAAACAACTCTGTTGCTAATGCTCTGAGCAATGCCTTTCTTTGATCTTGGGCTTTACCCAAGCGATTTCTGTTACATTGGTGTCTCATTGTTTGTTCCTCTACATTTCATCAGGATCAAAACCTTCAGGATTAGGTTGTAAACTCAATCCTACCGTTTGTAATTTTTCAATTACTTCGTCTGAAGATTTCTTACCAAAATTTTTAATATTCAACAAATCGTGTTCCGATTTCTTGAGCAATTCAGGCAAAGAATTGATACTTGCTCTCTTCAAGCAATTATACGCTCTGACTGATAATTCCAAATCTTCTATCGTGATTGAAGGCTCTGCAACTTCTTCAACTTCTTCTTCTATAATTGCAGGTGAACTGAGGCTCATCGGTTGTCCCGTAATTGCCGCAATTTGCATAAAATGTTCAATCAAGATATTTGCTGATTGGCTTAATGCATTTGTAACATCTATACTTCCGTTTGACCATATTTCCAATGTGAGTTTGTCATAATCAATAACATCTCCAACACGAGTGTTTTCAACATTGTAACTTACTCTCTTAATTGGAATAAATGTAGCATCAATCGGTAAAAGATCAATCGGCAAATCTGCTTGATGACCTTTTAATACGTCTTTTGCAATATATCCTTTACCCGTTTCTACTGCGATTTCTGCATGAATGCTTCCACCTTCCGCTACTGTACAAATCTGCCAGTCAGGATTTACTACTTTTACTCCCGACGGAAGCTGTATGTCACTAGCCAAAACAGGACCTTCATGATCTATGTCAAGTCTTAAAACTTGAGGTTCTTTGCTTTCGCATTTTACCGTTAAACCCTTTAGATTTAACATTATATCAATTACATCTTCCGTAATGCCCGGAATAGATGTGAATTCGTGCGTGATACCTTCAATACGAAGTGACGTAACTGCAGCACCTTCAAGTGATGAAAGAAGTACTCTGCGAAGTGCGTTACCTAAAGTCGTACCAAAACCTTTTGCTAAAGGTTCAACAGTAAACTTTCCATATTGCGTACCATCTGAACTTGTCGTCGTGTTGACGCATTTTATTTTAAGTGCTTCCATTGTCAATGTTCTCCTTAACCTTACTTAGAATAGTATTCAACTACGAGTTGTTCCTTAAAGTCAGGATCTAATTCTTCTCTTTCCGGAATTCTATCAAAAGTAATCTTTTGTGCTTCTTTGTCAACAGTCAACCATGCAGCACTAACAGGCATATCTATCATTTCTGCTACTGACTTAACAAATGATGCACTCTTTGTTCTTACGGTAACTACATCTTGCGGTTTTACTAAGTATGACGGAACGTCAACCTTTCTTCCGTTTACCAATACGTGACCGTGGTTAACGATTTGACGTGCTTGCTTTCTTGTGATTGCAAGACCTGCTCTGAAAAGAAGGTTGTCAAGTCTTGATTCCAACATTTGAAGAAGGATCGTACCCGTTACACCATTCTTTCTCGATGCGTTCTTGTAATATCTGACAAATTGTTTTTCTGAAACTAAGTATGTTAAACGAATCTTTTGCTTTTCATTCAAATGGATAGCATAATCAGAAAGCTTCTTCTTTGCTGCTCCATGTTGACCTGAATGAGTTTGTCTCATCGATGAGGTCAACTTTCTGTTTGATAATTCTTTAACCCCGTAGTTACGAAATAACTTATTGCCGGGACCTGTATATCTTGCCATTTTCTATGACTCCTTGT
>CAZKAS010000095.1:2998-3604 GCA_964550875.1 uncultured Muribaculaceae bacterium
ACTCTGCGCTTCTTAGGCGGACGGCAACCGTTGTGCGGTATCGGAGTAACGTCTTTTATCAATGTGATTTCTAATCCAGCCGCTTGAATTGCTCTGATAGCCGTTTCTCTACCTGTACCGGGGCCTTTTATGTAAACTTCGACCTTTTTCATTCCTTGATCGACTGATTTCTTCGCAACCATCTCTGCTGCAGATTGTGCTGCAAAAGGTGTTCCCTTTCTTGCACCCTTGAATCCGCAACCACCTGCAGATGCCCATGCAATAGCATTACCTTGAGTATCTGTAGAAGTTACGATTGTATTGTTGAAGGTTGATTGAATATGTACAACACCTTGTAATACATTCTTCTTTTCTTTCTTTTTAGTTTTGACAGGTTTTGCCATTATTAATTTCCTTTTTATTAATTATTTAACTTATTTTTTCTTTGATACAGGACCGGTTTTCTTTCCGCGTCTTGTTCTCGCATTTGTCTTCGTTCTTTGTCCTCTTACAGGCAACTTACGTCTGTGACGAAGTCCTCTGAATGAACCTATCTCACTCAATCTCTTGATTGCCAATGATTCTTCTCTTCTTAAATCACCTTCGATTGTGTAATTAGCAAGTGCA
>CAZKAS010000096.1:0-3157 GCA_964550875.1 uncultured Muribaculaceae bacterium
TTGATTTTATTATACTTGAGGCGTTAGTGTTGCGATTACTTCTTGAATCCGAACATTTTCTTATTTGTTTCAAAATTTTAATGTTTTTATGAATACTTCGATAAAAAACGGAGTTTGTAGTTTGCAGGGTGCAATAAATTGCACCCTGCTTACTTCAAGCCGTATTACAATTAATACACAACAAAATATTTACTCATTTTTTTGTTGATAATTCAAACAGAGTATATTACTGCAACTTAACATTTTTTAATCTTTTTAGGTGAGATTTTTTTTCTAAGTTTTGGTATCATAAGAATACAGACTTGAGAGAAAAATGGGAAGACGGAATGAACAGAGAAATGTTAGACAAGACTAAAAGTGCAGTAAATTTGTGTAAGGTAAAATTGGAAAATCTGAAAACAAGATTAAGCAAATCAAATGAAGCGAATATTGTTTATAATCGTGTTTTGATTGAGAAAGCGGTACTTGAACACAATTTGAAGAAAAATCCGTTTGGATTTTTTGAAAACGTAAAAAGAATTTTCACAAAAGAAGAAAAAAGAATTTGTGATTATTTCAGAAGTTAATTAGCAGATAATGGTAAGCGTGTAAGTGAAGTAAAAGCGAGTTTATAAACTCGCTTTTTTAATAAAAAAAAGGAGGCAATTGCCTCCAAATCCCTTATAAATATATTCTAATCTCCTTAAATTTACTAATTATTAATTAACCGACAGCTGCTCTTTGTTTTCTCTTGCTTACAAAGCCATTATTTAAAGCATACAAAACTGCTTGAGTTCTGTCATTAACTTGCAACTTTTGGAAAATGTTATTAACGTGAGTTTTAACAGTTGTTTCACTGATGAACAAAAGGTTTGCAACATCTTTGTAATTGTGACCCTGTGTTAACATATCCAAAACTTCTTCTTCTCTTGAAGTCAATTCTGAAAGCAAACTGTCTGCCGCAGATTGCGCTTTTGCTTCATCTTTGAATGATTGTTGAAAGTATTCAAAAAATCCTGTTGTGAGCCCTTGAGGAAGATAGATTTTGCCTTGTGAAACTTCTCTGATTGCTCGAATTAATTGAGAAGATGCCATAGTTTTTAAAATATAACCTTTTGCTCCGACTTTCATTGCTCTGAAAATTAAATCTGAATCATCATAAGCAGTAAGAGCAATAACTTTAACACCTGTTTTCATTTTTTCGATTTCTTGAATTGCTGTCAAACCGTCCTTTTCAGGCATATTCATATCCATTATAACAATACTCGGTTGATATTTTTTAATAAGATTAAGGGCGATATTTGCGTTTGTTGCTGCTGCAACTACATCTATATCATTTTCCATATTGATGAGCTCACGAACCCCCATCAAATGATCGTAATTGTCATCTACTAACAATACTCTTGTCTTTGAATTAAATTCACTCATCATATACATACCCCTTTTTCTTTTTGTTTTACTGTCGTTTACATTATTAGGTTACAGCGTTTAACGTATATTTACATCAATACCTGTGTCGAAATTACGACATTTAGGGTAGTATATTTAATCTAATCCTTTGAGCTTAGATTAAGGCAAAAGCACCGTGCTTACAGAATTTTTGAAAACATGCCATTTTTTGATGTTCAAATAAAAAGACTATTTTTTGAATTTATAATTAAAGTTTTTTACTGAAATTGAATGAATTAATATATCAAAAAATCGTCATATTTGCCGATTTATTTAAAAATTTAAGAATTTGAAAAGAATTAAAAAATTTTGTAAAATAAAAGTACCTTATGAAAAAAATCAGTAAAATATTAACAGGAATATTTTTACTTGCAATTCTTGGAATTGTAGGTTTTTCATACACAATGAAAACAAATGGTGATAAAGTTTTAACATTATATGCCAACAAACTTTTTAATGACAAAGACTTTGAAAAAGCATATTCCGTCTATGATACAATTTATTCTGCTTATCCTGAAAATACAGATAGTGCAAAAAGAATGGTCGAATGTTTATCAAAAATGCCACTAACCTATTCCGTTCAAAAAAAATTACTTGAATTTGCTCAAAAAGATGATAATTCAGAAGCAGAAAAACTTGCAAGCAAAATTATACTAAAAGTTAGAGAAAAATTTTACAAAAAATATGGAAACACTTATATAAATAGCGCTTTAAACAATGACTTCGTTATAAGATGGAGTAAAAAATCCTTCCCATTGACCTATTATGTTAATTGTGAAAAAGATACACCTGATTATTTTCAAGAACAAATCAAAAATGCTTTTAAGGATTGGGAAAGAGAAACAGATGAAAATATCAAGTTTACGGAAGTCAATAATCCGATTAAAGCAAAAATTGTAGTAAACTTTAGCGGAAGTCCTGAACAAGGACAGGGTGAATATCACACTGCTCTTACTTCTCCAATTATTGAAAATGAAAAAATTTTAAAACAAATGAAAATTAATGCATTTGTCAAAAATAATCTGGAAGAATATTTAAC
This sequence comes from uncultured Muribaculaceae bacterium, assembly GCA_964550875.1. Taxonomy (GTDB): domain Bacteria; phylum Cyanobacteriota; class Vampirovibrionia; order Gastranaerophilales; family Gastranaerophilaceae; genus RUG841. The sequence continues at coordinate 2,468 of CAZKAS010000096.1, forward strand.
GAAAAATCAGGTTAAAACCCTAATAACACATGAAATAGGTCACGCTTTGGGTTTTTGGGGACACCCGAAAGACAATAAATCGGTTATGTATTATTCATTAAATAACACTTACGATTTTTACGAAAAAAGAATAGATACACCTATTTCAGACCAAGATGCCAAAACTATACAACTTCTTTATATACTGGCTCCTGATGTCTGCGATAATCCGGAAGAACTTGAATATAAAGAGAAATTTGTTTATCCAAAATTTCTGACAAGCCCGCTTGATGACGAAAAAGAAAAAACAATTGAACAAGCAAAAACAAACCTCATAAAACACCCTGAAGATTTTGGCTCTGCGCTTGAACTTGCAGATGCATATAATGAGAGTGGAAAATATAAAGAAAGTATTGAATTAATGCTTTTTTTAACAGAAAGAAATTTTGATAAAAATCTTCAAAGCATTTTGTTCTACAACATCGCTAATTGCTATATCTCTTTAAAAGATATGGAAAAAGCATTTTATTATGCTAAACAAGCCCAAAATTGCGTAAATTCAGCCGACAATAAATGTTTAATTGCCTATATCAAATACTGCAAAAACGATATAGAAGGCGCAGAACAAGATTATTACAATATTCTTGAAAAAACTCCAACTTGCAAAGCCGCTGCTCTCGGACTTGCCGATAATTTTATCAGAAAAAAACA
>CAZKAS010000097.1:0-3069 GCA_964550875.1 uncultured Muribaculaceae bacterium
GGCAGTCAACGTGTGCATAGTGTCTGTTTTCTGTTTCATATTCAACGTGTGCTGTGTTAATTGTGATTCCTCTTGCTTTTTCTTCTGGAGCTCCGTCGATTTGATCATATGCTGCATATTGAGCCTTTCCTAGTAATCCTAAATATTTTGTAATAGCTGCTGTTGTTGTTGTTTTTCCGTGGTCAACGTGACCAACTGTACCAATGTTAACGTGTGGTTTTGTTCTTTCAAATTTTGCTTTTGCCATTGATTTTTCCTCCTTAATTTTGGTAAGGGGACGCATCTTTACCTTTACGTCACTTCCACTAGGGATTAGATACATCCCCATACTTGTGAATTAGTGATGTCAGTATTTAAGCTTCCTTACTCTTTTTTATTTATTTTTTAAAATTTAATAACTATTTTAAACAAATGTATTTTATAACATTTATTTCATTTTTGCAATACCTATTTTGGTTTTATTTATGGTATTTCTCGAAGAGTGGACGAGCAATGCTCGCCCCTACAGTTAATCTTCTTTTTTTGCTCTTGATGCGACTATTTTTTCAAATACAGATTTTGGAACTTCTTCGTAATGGCTTGGTTCCATTGAATATGTTCCTCTACCTTGTGTTTTTGAACGTAAGTCTGTTGCATATCCAAACATTTCTGCAAGTGGAATATATGCTCTTATAATTTGCATTCCACTTCTTGCTTCCATTCCTTCCATTCTACCACGTCTAGAGTTTACATCCCCAATAACATCTCCCATATATTCTTCTGGAACTGTTACTTCAACTTTCATTATAGGTTCTAGAATTACAGATTTTGCTTGCTTACATCCTTCTTTGAATGCCATAGATCCTGCAATCTTGAATGCCATTTCTGATGAATCGACATCATGGTAAGAACCATCTACTAAAGTTGCTTTGAAATCTATAACTGGATATCCTGCAAGTATACCACTTTCAGCTGCTTCTCTAATTCCCTCTTCTGTTGGTTTAACGTATTCTTTAGGAACAACACCACCAACAATTTTGCTTTCGAACTCTATTCCTGAACCTGGCTCTAATGGTTCCATTTCTAACCAAACATGTCCATATTGTCCACGTCCACCAGATTGACGAATGAATTTTCCTTCTACTCTTACTTTATTTCTAATTGTTTCTTTATAAGAAACTTGTGGTTTACCTACATTACATTCTACTTTGAATTCTCTTTTTAATCTATCTACGATTATGTCTAAGTGTAATTCTCCCATACCTGCAATAATAGTTTGACCTGTTTCATGGTTTGTATATGTTCTAAATGTTGGATCTTCTTCTGCTAGCTTAGAAAGTGCTATACCCATTTTTTCTTGAGCTACTTTATCTTTTGGTTCAATAGCTATTTCTATAACTGGCTCTGGGAATTCCATAGATTCTAATATAACTGGATGTTGCATATCACATAATGTATCACCAGTTGTAACTTCTTTTAGTCCAACTGCTGCTGCAATATCTCCAGCATATACTTTATCTATATCTTCTCTATGATTTGCATGCATTTGAAGAATTCTTCCAATTCTTTCTTTTTTATCTTTGTTTGCATTTAATACTGTTGAACCTGATTCCAATGTTCCTGAATAAACTCTAAAGAAACAAAGTTTACCAACAAATGGGTCAGTAGCAATTTTAAATGCCAATGCTGAGAAAGGTTCTGTATCAGATGTTTTTCTTTCTGTCTCTTCACCATCTAGTGTTACACCTTTAATATGTGGTATATCTAATGGTGATGGCATAAATTCTACAATATAATTTAATAATTCTTGTACACCTTTGTTCTTATATGATGAACCACAGCAAACTGGAACTATTTTATTAGATAATGTTCCTAGTCTTAAACCTTTTTTGATTTCTTCTTCTGAAAGTTCCCCTTCATCTAAATATTTCATCATTAATTCATCATCTTGTTCTGCTGCTGCTTCTACCATTTCTGCTCTAAATTTATTAGCTGTTTCTACTAAATCTGCTGGAATTTCTGTTTCTTCAATAACTTTTCCTAAATCATCTTTATGGATAAATGCTTTCATTTTTATTAAATCAACTATTCCTACAAATGTATCTTCAGCTCCTACTGGTATTTCAACTGGAATTGCATTTGCATTTAATCTATCTTTCATTTGATTTACACAAGCAAAGAAATCTGCTCCTGTAGTATCCATTTTATTTACATATGCCATTCTTGGAACACCATATTTATCTGCTTGTCTCCAAACAGTTTCTGATTGTGGTTGTACTCCACCTTTTGCACAAAATACTGTAACAGAACCGTCTAATACTCTTAAAGATCTTTCAACTTCAACTGTAAAGTCAACGTGACCTGGTGTATCGATTATATTAATTCTATGATTTAACCAGTGGCATGTTGTTGCAGCAGAAGTAATTGTAATACCTCTTTCTTGTTCTTGTGCCATCCAGTCCATAGTAGCTTCACCTTCGTGAGTTTCTCCTATTTTGTGGTTAACACCTGTATAGAAAAGAATTCTTTCTGTTGTTGTTGTTTTTCCTGCATCGATGTGAGCCATTATTCCTATATTTCTAGTTCTCTCTAATGGAAATGCTCTACCTGCCATTTATTTTTCTCCTCCTTTTTACCATTTGTAATGTGCGAAAGCTTTATTAGCTTCTGCCATTCTATGCATATCTTCTTTTTTCTTGAATGATCCACCTGTGCTGTTCATAGCATCAATTATTTCGTTTGCTAATTTTTCAGCCATAGTTTTTTCATGTCTATTTCTTGCATAGTTTACTAACCATCTTAATCCTAATGTTTGTCTTCTTTCAGCTCTAATTTCGATTGGAACTTGGTATGTAGCTCCACCTACTCTTCTTGCTTTAACTTCAAGGACTGGCATTATATTGTTTAATGCTGCTTCAAAAACTTCTAATGCATCTTTTCCTTCTTTTTCTTTTATTATATCAAATGCATCATATACTATTTTTTGAGCAACTGTTTTTTTACCATCTAACATAATGTTGTTTATTAATTTTGTTACAACTTTACTATTATATATTGGATCTGGTAAAACTTCTCTTTTTGCTATATATC
>CAZKAS010000098.1:0-3051 GCA_964550875.1 uncultured Muribaculaceae bacterium
CAATTTAATCTTTTTGATAATTCTCGTCCTATTGTAGTTTTACCAACATTAGAAACTCCCCATATTAATAATTTCAAATTTATTCACCAACTTCATATCCATTTTTTATTTCCAAGACTAATCCTTTTAATTTTTTATTATTAGATTTAATATCAAATTTTCTGTAATCATACTTTTCATATTTTTCATAACCAGGGGTGACATAATGTTCGGAATACCCTTTTTTATCAATATCATCTACTATTTCTTTTAGTTTTAAATCACACATATCATCTAACATACCACGCCCAGCACCATCTACTATATTAGGATATAAATATCCTTCATATTCCGTAGCATCTCTTGATTCTAAATAAGTGATTTTAAAAGTCGTAGTTGAACCATAATCATATTCCATTTCCATAGTATCATTTTCTTTTAATTTTAAATCCTTTAATTTAATAATAGTGGCATTTGTTAAATCACTATAATCAGGGCTTTCTTCCGCACACACCCAGCAATCAAATATATAATTTTTATACTTTATATTGTATAAATGATATGCAAGTGAATCAAATGTAGCAAGAATAGTATATGCTAAATCTGCAACTGTTCTTCTATCTGTGATTTCTATTTTTCTCCATATCTTATCTTCTAATCCTTCAATTCCTACTTTAAAAGTTAATACTTTAGTCATTTTTACCTCCATTAATTAAAATATATCATAGCATGTTCCGTTATCAAATTCTTCTAATGTTTCTAAAAACTCATCCATATTATCTTTGATAAAATAACACATTTCATTGTAATCTTCTACACTAACATAATTATTTTCACTCATATATTGATAAAACTTCTTTATACTAGTAGCGGTTTCTTTTAATGAATTTTTCGAAGCCCATAAACATTTTTCTATAAACCACCCACTTAAAAATGAATAAACATTATCTATACCATCTTCTACTTTAGTAATTTCATAATAATTCAAGTAATCATTAATATATAAATCAATATTATTTAAATGTTTTCTTATAGTTTTATCTACTAAACCTTTTTCCTTTAACCAATTTTCAAATTCTTTAATATATTTTTCATTTCTTTTTCTATTTTTTTCTACTTTTTTATCATAGTCAAACATTATATACACCTACTTTAAATATTTTTCAACTAATTCTTTAGCTAATTTTTCGCCTTCTTTAGTTAATGTAACAGATTTATTTTTATATTTTGATGGAAACAAATAACCTTTATTAGTCAACACATTAATAGTTTCAAATGAATAACCTTTCCAAGTATTTTTTAATGTTTCCTTATTCAAATTATTATTTTCATCATAATATAAACTTTCTTCTTCCCAAGATGTTAAATACATTAATAGTAATGTTAATTCTTCAATATTCTTTTCCACGATTACTACCTACTTTCATTTTAATCCAAATTTAAATTATTAATATATTCTATAAAATAAAGCGGAATATTTATTACTTTACCATCTTTACTTAAATTATTTAATGAAAATCTAAAGGATATTTCATTATCATTTTTACTATTATATTTAGTTAAACTATTATGATTAGTACTCTTATCTGATTTTACTTCAATAGGTATTATTTTATTATTTCTTTGTATTACAAAATCTATTTCATTTCTATCAAAAGTATAATAATTTGGGGATTCATCTAATAAATAATTTAATGCATTAGCAACATAATTTTCAGTAAATGATCCTTTAAATTCTTCTAGAAGTTTATTTCCTTCTAAAATAATTCTACTAGTCCATCATCATGACCAAAGTTAAAATATGCTACATTATCATAATTTTTTGCACCAAATTCTTTTAATATATAGGTTTTACCAACTTGTCTTGCGCCCTTTAAAATCAAAGGTTTTCTGTCTTTACTGCTTTTCCAATTAATTAGTTTTTAAGTTATAAATCTGTTCATACTATCGCCGCCTCAGTAATATTATATCACACTTTTTTCAAAAATTATATCAATTTTAATCACACTTTTGTAAGTTTTTTTTAATGATATAATCACACTTTTGTAATACCTGTAGATAGTCAAAGTGTAGTCAATTTATGTTTATAAACCTTATATATTATTTTCATATTTTTGTAAACTTATTATAATTTCTTTATTTTTTTAAATTATTACACCATAATATAACGTTCAAAGTATTATATTAATCTAATTAAATAGTTAATTTATTTTTATCTAAACTATTTATATAATTATTAAATTGTTTAAAAGACAAATTAGGTTCTACTTCAAAAAATTCAGTTACTGGACGAGTACATCCTCCTGACATTTCTACATAATATTCATTTATATTATCAATAGCTTCTTCTTCGCTTTCATACTCATATATACCAACTCTTTCCCAGTTTGGATACTCTATTTGATATACCTTATCATTTAAATAATACAATACAAAACAATGCATATGCTCGTCAGCTTCTAAATCATTAAAATTTTCATCTTCGTAAATTCTAGTGCAAAACATCTTATTGGGAATATTTATCTTATCTAGTAATGATTTCATTAAATATACTTGTTCTATACATGTTCCAATTTTATGATTTAAAGTTTCTTCTAATGATGATGTTCTATATAGACTTCTAAAACCTTTCATATTACCAATATGTTCTTCATTATTAATATCTAACCATCCATATTTAATGTTAGATTTCATAAACTCTAATATGCCTTCTGGTGTTTTAATATCTTCTAACTTCATATTTATACCTTCCTTATTTCAATGTTTCCAATTGTTTTTCTTCCTTATATTCGTAATTTAATCTATTTTGTTTAGTAACTACTGATTCTCCTAAATTTCTTTCTATATCTTCTCTTGCTACCTTTGCAGCATGACCACCCATTCTAGCCACTTCTTTATTTTGTTCTAAACCTTGTGGTTTATGCTTTTCAGCTAGTCTTTTTGCAGTTTCTTCAGATAAATCAGTTAATATTATTTCAATGTTATCCATATTATCCCTTAAAGACTCTTTTCTAAGTCCTTTAAATGATTTATATTGTTTTGCAGTCATCCCAGACCATTCTTTATAGATTT
>CAZKAS010000099.1:0-2883 GCA_964550875.1 uncultured Muribaculaceae bacterium
ATGGAAAATCACCAATTCACCGGTATTTCAACAAAGTTCAAGGGTGAGCATGTCGGTGATATGAAATTTTCTTCGCAAACTCGCCAATGTAATGGTTGCTCCAATAATTGTGAAATCGTTACCATCACGGAAGAAGACCCCGATAATCCTCTTAAAGAGGGTGAAAAACCTAAAATTATTGCTCGGTGGGGCGGTACTTGCGGAAAATGGGACTTGGCTTAGGTACCCTTTTATAAAGTTATATTTTATTTTAAACATAAACCCTAAAATAAAAACTCTGTTTAAAGTTAATTTTAGGGTTTTGTTTTATTTTTATTATTTATTTAAAAATTATCTGTTAATTATGTTTATATAAACATTTGCCCATATAGTAATTGAAAAAATTATGAACACCCAACCCGAAATTTTTACAAGTATGTCAGTATATTTTTGAATTTTTTGTAAATTTTTAAGGAATGATGCAAATAATCCCGCTAAAATTACTATCAAACATTGACCAAATGCAAATGAAAATAACATAAAAAATGCCGTTACGTAGTCAGATGTTTTTGTCGCCATTGCCATAATTGCAAGTAAAATCGGAGAAGAACAAGGTGCCGCAAGAAAAGCAAACAGCATACCGATTAAACAAGGATACCAAAAACGACTTGTTGAATTAGATTGAGGAATTTTTTTTACGATTGTCGGAAGTTGTAAATCAATAATTCCTGCAAGTTGCAATCCCAAAGTCATTAAGACTGACCCAAAAATAATTATCAAAACAGGAATATCAAATCCGCCAAAAACTTTTCCTGCCGAAGCACACAAAACGCCAATTACGCTTAAAACTCCCGATAAGCCTATTGAAAATGCAAGTAATTTCATTGCTAAATCTGCAAATGATAAATTTTTTGAGCCGCATACATATGCCAAAATCAACGGTAAAAGCGCAATTGAACAGGGGGATAAAGATGAAATAATCCCTCCCAAAAATGAGCCGATAATATAAGATAATTTCATTACAAATGTCATTGTTTAAACGCCTTATTTATATAATATTCAAATTCTTCATACGACAAAGAACCTTCCGAACGCTGTTTTACGATACCGTTTGTATCAATATATACAACTGTAGGAACAAAATATACCTGATGCTCTCTTACCAACTTTTGTATCTCTTTATTATTATCATTAGCATTAATTTTTATAATTTGAATTTGTCCTTCAAAATTCTTCTTTGCTCGTTCCACAACAGGTGCCATTTTACGACATTCTCCGCACATAGGTGTCGAAAAAACAATAACCTGCGGAATATCAGTAGTTTTAGCAATAACCGATTCTAGCGTTTTCTCAGGATAAATCGCCGATAAAACAAAATATACCACTAACGGAATAATAAATACCAAAGAAACTATAATTCTATTTTTCATAAATACCCCTTCTACATTATATAGAATAATAATAATAAATTATTTTTGCAAATTTATTCTACAATGGGGTAATAATCTATGCTAAATCTTCAGGTAAATAAAATCTGTTTTCCCTTAAAACTTCTCTTATATCGTCATAAGATTTTATTCCGCAAGTAAGCGTTTGATACTCTCTTACAACCGATAATATATCATCTTCCGATAAAACTATATTCCTTCTGCCTGCTGTATTTTCTATTATTCTTGCCATAAATACCTCTCTTGTATAATTATTATTACTTTACGTACTTTTTGTATATATTTACTCAAAAATAAAGTATTCAATTTAAAAATCAGGATAATAATTTGAATTAGTGTATTAGTCGTCTGGAGAATAAAAAATAATCAATATGGTAATTTATTTTCAAATTTCACTTCAATAGAATATTTTTGTAGATAAAAAAGGACAAAAAAATGACTATTATAACCTCCCCAAAAAGTGAATTGACCGTTTTCGATTCTCTTTTTATTGAAATGAGTATGAAAGCCTGTAACTTGAAATGCAAACATTGCTATATAGATTTTTCTAATGAAAAACATGTGAAAAATTTTATTCCGTTTGATAAAATAAAAGACGCTCTATATGATTTACAAGACGAAAATTTAAAATATATCCACCTGACAGGCGCTGAACCTCTCCTGCACCCTGATTTCAACGCTGTTTTGCGTTATTGCCTAAAACGAACTTCAACCGTTATTCATACTAACGGCTACAGTATTAACGATAAAAAAGCAAGATTTTTTAAAAAAGTTGAGGAAGAAAATAATAAAGGTAATGAAATTATTATTAAACTTAGCCTTGAACACTACGATGAAAGAACAAATGATGAAATAAGAGGACGAGGCAGTTTTAGAAAATGTATGCACGCTGTACAAAGTTTACTGAAATACGGTTTTAATCCTCTAATTACTGTTGTTAACCATTTTGATGAAGACGAAAAAACTCTTATGCAAAATTTGAAAAATGTGTTCGAGTTAATCGGTTTCTCTACGGAAGATTTTAATATAAATATTATTCCTCTCGTTAAAAAAACAGAATATTTTGATTTTAAGTCCTCTAAAGATATTTATGATAATTTGGATTGCGCTAAAGGCAGAATGTTGACGGCAAGAGGGGTCTATAATTGCCCATTGACAACCGAAGACTATAGAGGTCGTTCAGGTGCGGATTTTAAAGATTACTCAAAATCAGCTATGCTTGAATCTCCCGCTTGCTCTTATTGTATGTCTAAACAAAAACTGTTCTTTGGTCTGGATTTGTAAATTTGATTTTTGTTTCCTCTCCGTTACGGCATAAAAATTTTGCCGTAACGGAATCTGCTATATGTTTATTTTGTTTGAAACCTTCTTCAAAATATTTTTATTCAAATTATTTTTTAAAAAAAACAGGCAATCATGAAAACCATGTGATAATAAGCGTTTTCATGATTTTTTA
>CAZKAS010000100.1:0-2842 GCA_964550875.1 uncultured Muribaculaceae bacterium
CGGCGCGGCGCTGCTGGATGCGGCGTTCGTGGTAATACAGCGCTATAACCGCCCGCGGGTGATCCGGCTCGCAGTGCGAAAAACAGCCAAATAACAATAACCCCCCCGATCTTACGGAATTAACCTAACACACGATAGGTATTCCGGGAGAGAGGGGGTCTTTTTTTATAAAAATGGTTTGAGCTTGTGGAATCGAAAATAATCCGTTGCAGCACAATCGGGAAGTTGCTCAGACAGAGAGTTTCCATTAAAAGTGAAAGCAGTAAAAGTTTTTTGGAGATTCTTAAGGAACTTTTTACAAAAAAGGTTTAAGCCTCGCGGGAACGAAAACGATTGCCGCGTTTTAATCGGGAAGTCGCTCAGACAGAGAGTTTCCATTAAAAGTAAAAGCAGTAAAAGTTTTTTGGAGATTCTTAAGGAACTTTTTTCAAAAAAGGTTTAAGCCTCGCGGGAACGAAAACGATTGCCGCGTTTTAATCGGGAAGTCGCTCAGACAGAGAGTTTCCATTAAAAATAAAAGCAGTAAAAGTTCCTTAAGCCCTCGGAGAGCCGCCGGAGGCAAACCTATCATCAGCAATGTTCTTTAATAATCAGACCGTAGAGCAGCGCGGCGACTTCTTTGGGGGACTTTTGGATATCCTCCATGAGCCAGAGGCGGAGCAGATTGTAGCAGCCGCTGCCCAGAAATACGGAGATCAGCCGGAGATCTTCCGCATCCAGATGATTCAGGCTGTGAACCTGATCTTTGATATCCCACAAGCTGCGGTTGAATTCATTGAGCAGGTGGGCAAAATCCTGATCCGTATTGGAGCGCATGAGGATTTTCACCAGCTCGGCGTGCTCGTAGAGATAAGTGCAGAACTGCTCCAGATATTCCCGGGCATTCTGGATGGTGAGGGCTTTTCCGGAGATCGGCACGAAGCCCCGCAGCAGATCCGATTCGATATCGAACAGAACATCGTGGGGCGAGGCATAGTGCTTATAGAACGTCGTGCGGTTGATATCGGATTCTCTGCACAGTTCGCTGACGTTGATTTTTTCCAGCGGCTTCTGGCGTAGCAGCCGCAGCAGCCCTTCCTGTAGCATTTTTTTGGTTAACGTGATGCGTTGATTTTCCTTTTTCATGTAAAATACCTCCGTTGCGCAGGTGGATAAGCATATTGCCTTGAAACACACATTACGCTGTAAAAACAACATGTGTATATTAAAGTACCATGCGGATTGGAATTTGTCAAGAATTCTGCTCCAAGTATAACAAAAAGTTAAGAATCGCCATTCCAAAAAGAAATGGAATATTTTTGATGAAATTTCTGCAAAAAAATAAAACAAACGAGCATGAAATTTTCAGAAAAACGATTAAATTATCGAATTGTATTATAAAAGAAACAATCGTATTATTTTTGCGAAATTTGGGCGATTTGACAGCCATTTTACCGCAGGATATAATGACCTCAAGTGAAAAGATGTGTTCCAAGAGATGACAAAAAAATACTGTAAAGAGAAACCAAAAGGAGAATGAAAATGAACTATTTGCAGTGGCTTACTACAGAAACACCCACGAGATTTTGGCATGATTCTGCAATTCCCTCTGAGATTGATGCGGCGATTGAGAATGGTGCGCTGGGCGTAACCACCAACCCCGTATTGACTTACAAGACCCTCCAGGCAGTTCCGGAATTCTGGCAGCCGGAAGTGGATAAAATCCCGCAGGATTTGAAGCCGGAAGAGCGCGCAGAAGAGCTTTTGAAAATGGTAGCGCTGTATGCAGCAGGCAAATTCCGCAAGGTATTTGAAGAAACCGACGGCGAAAACGGATATGCACTGGCGCAGCTGAACCCCGGCATTTGCATGGATTCCGAGCTGATGATTGCGCAGGGTCTGCGTTATGCGTCCTGGTCGGATAACATTTCCGTAAAAACCCCCTCCATCATGTCAGCACTTCCGCTGGTAGAAGAGCTGGCATCCAGAGGTATCGCGATCTGCACGACGCTGAACTTTTCCGTATCCCAGGCGATGGCAGTTGCGGAAGCATACATGAGAGGCCGCGCGAAAGCGGAAAAAGCCGGCATCAAGACCAAGCCGATTTTCCTCGTGCAGCAGGGCGGCAGACTGGATGAATATCTCCTGGAATGCGCGAAAGACAACAAAACGGACATCGATCCCGAGCTGATTAAGAACGCCGGCAACGCGGTCTGCAAGAAGGTTTATCGTTTGCTCAAGGAGAGAAATATCCCTGCGAAGGTTATGCCCGCGGGCCTGAGAAGAGTCGAGCATCTTACGGCAATCGCCGGTGCGGACATGACCTGCTCCTTGCAGGCAAGAGTGCAGAATATGGTCAACGAAGCAGACCCCGAAAGAGTTTGCCACATCGACGAAGAGATCGATCCCAAGACCATTCAGCAGCTCTATAAGATTCCCGAATTCGTTCGCGCTTACGAAGAGGGCGGCTTGAAACCCGAAGAATTCGTTACGTTCGGCGTCACTCAGAAAACCGCATCGCAGTTCCTCTGGACAGGCTGGGCTCCGCTGGAAACTTACCAGAGCAAGGCAAAGGATACTCGCTGGTTTTAATGGTCAAAAAAACGTTTTTCTGGCGCAATCTATGCAAAACCTCCGTATGGCTCGACCATGCGGAGGCTTTTTTATGATATCCGGGCAGGTTTCAGGCAGGGAAACGCTTTGGAGCTGTGATAATACTCTAACAGTTGTTTGGTATATCGCATGTAAATCGGACAAGATAGGATGTGTTTTATGAAACTCCGAATATTTGATAGAAGTAAGAGTTTCTGTATTTCATATACTGTGAGTGTGAGTTACTTAACAGAATTCATAAATCGTGTTT
>CAZKAS010000101.1:0-2819 GCA_964550875.1 uncultured Muribaculaceae bacterium
AGAAGAGAAGAGAAGAGAAGAGAAGAGAAGAGAAGAGAAGAGAAGAGAAGAGAAAAAGTGTGTTTTCGTTAAAGTAACTGATTTTTGTTGTCGATAACAATGGTGAACGATGGATATAGGAGAGGAAGTCGATGAGTTTACAAATTAATCGAGCAAATGTTAATGCTGCAATGATGCAAGAATCGTCAAAAGTGAAAGACGAAAAGCAGGTTCAAAAAGAAGTTAAACCTCAAGCGAAGGAACATTGTTCGTCAAAAGCCTCAAAAGCCTTAAGAGGTATGGCATTAGGCATGATGTTGGTAGCAGGTGTTGCTTCAGCAGGCAAAGTATCCACCGTAAAAGCAGCGGAAAATAAATCGGCGAATAATCAGACGACGGTAACTCAACAGGCAGAAACAAATGTTCCTAAAACTGATGTTGAAATGGCAGTTGATGAATTAATGGAAAACGAAGGAACACAGATGACTTTCATGGTTGGTTCGGAATGTGATTGCTACGGATCAATGTGTAGCAGTGAAATCTTTGAAAATGGCAGAAATTATGACTTTGCAAAAATTTCAAACGGCGGTGTTTTGGTATTTTATGCAACAGATACAATTGATTCGGTGTCGGATGATGATGATGAAGATGTGACTGTAACTATGGTAAATGCTTTTGATTTGCAAGCAAAGCCTAATGGATCGACAATTGATTTAAAATCGGGTTCAAGATTTGAAGAAGCAGTTAAAATGAATGGTGACTATATTGAATTGGCAGAGGACGGAACATTTAATGTTTATAATTCAGAGGGTGAAAAGATAGGACATGTTAAGTGTGATACACCTTCTTCTTACAAAACAAAACTTGCTCTCGTCGCAGGTCAAGTTGTTGCGGCAGGTGCATACGCAGCAATTAAGAAAAAAAATAGTCCGTTTAAAAATTAAGACAATGATATAGCGGTACTTTTTTAATCAAAAAGTACCGCTTTTTTTGTAATAATAATTTTGAGATTGAAGAAAAAAATATTTAGAAGGCATACTGTATTGAAATAGAGATTGGTATGTCTAAAATTTGTTTTGAGTGGAATATAGTCTGAAGACTTTTATAAAATTATAAATTTGAAAATTTTTGTAAAATTTTTATTCAAATTGTAAACAAAAGTTAAGGAAAAAATAAATAAAAAAAATACAGAGTTGACGACAAAACATGTTTATAATAAATTTGTAGTTGCCGATATTGTCGGTAATATTCATGTTACATGCAATTCGGAAGTAGAAAACAAGAAAAAGAAAGTAGTAGACAAAATGAGTAACGGCAAGAGACAAAGAATAAGAGTTTGCTTGAAAGCATATGACCATAAGCTTATAGACGTTTCCGCCGCAAAAATCGTTGAAACGGCGAAGAGAACTGACGCTAAGGTGGCAGGTCCGATACCGTTGCCGACAAAAAGACGTGTATATTGCGTTTTGAGAAGTCCTCACGTTGACAAGAAGTCAAGAGAACATTTTGAAATGAGAACTCATAAGAGAATAATAGATATATACGAACCTACGGCACAAACGACAGACGAACTCAGCAGAATGGATTTGCCCGCAGGTGTGGACATCGAAGTTAAGTTATAGCAGATAACTTAATCACATACAATTGAAAAGGGAACTCCCCCGATATTGAATGTGATCTGCGAGTCAAAAGGTAACGCAGCGCTCACAAAAGAAAGGTATAATATGACACTCGGAGTAATTGGAAAGAAATTGGGAATGACCCAAGTTTTTGACGAAAACGGTCTTGCAATTCCCGTAACTGTTATCAAGGTAGAACCGTTAACAGTAACACAAGTAAAAACGATAGATACAGATGGCTATAATGCAATACAGACAGGTGTAGTACCGGCGAAGGAAAAGCACTTGACGAAGGCAGAAATTGGTCACTTTGCGAAGAACAAACTTGAAAACTTCAGACATCTTCAAGAATTCAGAGTAGATAATCCTGAAGCATATGAAGTTGGTCAAAAGATTGATTTATCAGTATTAGAGAACGTGGCGAAAGTAGACGTAACAGGAAAATCAGTCGGAAAAGGATTCCAAGGAACTGTTAAGAGATGGAACTTTGGAAGAGGACCAATGGGACATGGTTCAAAGAATCACAGAGAACCCGGTTCAATTGGCGCAGGCACTACCCCCGGTAGAGTTATCAAAGGTAAGAGAATGGCCGGAAACATGGGTAATGAAAGAGTAACGATTACCAAATTGACAGTTGTAAAAGTTGATAACGAAAACAATTTGTTATTGGTAAAAGGTTCGGTACCGGGTCCGGAAGGTAAATTAGTTACCGTAGTACCCTCAAGAGTTAAGTGGAACTAACTCTTAACGATAAGGAATGAAAATCATGACAAAAGAAGTTTCAATATTAAGTACAGACGGAAAACAGGTCGGACAAATATCTTTAGATGAAAAGGTATTCGGAGTTGAACCTAATATTCACGTAATGCACATGGCAGTAAGAAGACAACTTAATAATGGTCGTCAAGGAACAGCTTGTGCAAAAACAAGAGCCGAAGTATCAGGCGGCGGAAAGAAACCTTGGAAGCAAAAGGGAACAGGAAGAGCCAGAGCAGGTTCAACAAGAAGCCCATTGTTTGAAGGTGGTGGCGTAATTTTTGGACCAAAACCGAGAGATTACGGTTTCCAAATGCCACAAAAGGCAAGAAGACTTGCATTGAGATCAGCACTTTCAGCCAGAGTTGAAAATACAGTTTTAGTAAAAGATTTTTCACAAATCACAGAACCTAAAACTAAGTTGATGACACAAGCTTTGAAGGCGTTGAACGTAGCAGGAAAAGT
>CAZKAS010000102.1:0-2698 GCA_964550875.1 uncultured Muribaculaceae bacterium
TGGTATGCTTGCGGTTATTAAAGAGAAAGGGAAAAACAATGATTAAAAAAGCAGAATTAGTAAAACCTTATACGGAAGAAGAACGAATTGAGTTTATTGCATTAAATAATCACAGAAACGGCTTTGAGATAAGAGAAACAGAAAATGCTCTTGAAGCGTGGGGAAAAGATGATGATGAGTTATTGCAACTTGCAAGGGTACAAAAGCAGTCGGAAAATACAACAAAAGCAAAATTTGCGGTAGAAAATGGTACCGTAAATTTTAAGCAAGCAGAGTTTGAAACAAACGCTCAAACTGTCGGCGACTTGACCGCAACAATGCTACTAATGCAATCAAGCGGAATTGAAACTTACACTTGGCTCAGTAAAGATGATAAGGCTGTAGAACTTACTGTAGAGGATTTTGGCACGTTGGGCGGACTGATTGCGGAATTTAAAAATACAATTTGGCAAGAAAAATATCTTGCCTATAAAGCTGCAATTGAAACCGCCCAAACCGTTGAAGATATTGAAAATATTGAGATTAAGTATTAGCCTTTATAAGCTATGCAATCTCTTTCAAGCTTGCCTGCACGGCTTCGTCAATAAGTGCGTTTATGCTTTTCCCCGTGATGGTTGATTTTTTAGCAAGCTGGTAATGCGTTTCAGGAGTTGTTCTGTATGGGATTTTTCCCTTAAATTCAGATGCTTTAACAGGCTCGGGAATGAAAATGTTTGCTTCTATGCAAGCAATCAAATGAGAATGTAAGGCATCTTTTATCATTTCTGCCGCTTCTGTAATTGTTTCTCCATCTGACATACACCCTTTTAGCTCCGCAATGGATGCAACGTAACAATTGTCTTCATCTGACCATCTGAAAAGAAATGTCCAAGGCAAGTTCATATAATAATTGATGTCTTTATTCATTTATAGCCTCCTTGATTAATTTAATTGCATACGGTTTTAAAGGTTTTTGCGTTCTTACAAGCGTAACCGCTTTTTTATTTTCTTTGGTAAATGTTACATGAGAACTTCCTCCATTTGGAGAACGGTCAACAAATCCGGAATATAATAAAACCTTTTTAGCCTCTTCAAAAGTTATGTCTTGTAAATTATTTATTTTTTGAATTAATTTATCAAATTTACTCATATATTACATATGATATCATAAAATGATATCGCTGTCAAGTAGTAGAATTTAACAGAAAGGAAAAAATTATGACAAAAGTAATTGAAATTTTAGCGTTTATCAAAGAAATTATCGCAGATGATGCGAAAATGGCAAAGTTTAGAGAAGTCGTTGCAGACATCAAAGAACTCATTTCTGACATCAAAGACGTTGTCGGTTTCTTTAAAAAAGAAGAGAAAGAAGCGTAATGATTGGGGCGATTTCTTCCATTGTCAAGGCGATTGCGGATTTTGGCGGTCGCCTTGCCGATTTATTCAAACAACAAAAAATACAACAGTCTGAAACGGCAATTTTGAAAGACCGCAAAAGCCTACAGATTGCAACGGATTTGGCAGAACAAATACATTGGAACATGCGAGAATATTTTGCAACCGACAGTCAGTTTACAATGTGGATTGCAAGGCTGATTTATGCCGACCTTAGCAAAGACGAAAAACGGCTCTTCCGCAGGTTTTACAAACAAAAACTTAAAACAAAAAAACGTATCGAAAAACTTCAAAAAGATTTTGAAAAGGTGAATTAATAAAGATTAAACAGTTTTTACAAAAATGTAACTAATTGATTGACATGTACAATTGCGAACGTAGTGAAGCAATCCAGTCAATAATCCATTAAAAACAAAAAGGAATTTTATGAATTTTGAACATTATATAACATTTGCAAGCCTGTGTATCGGAGCGACTGCACTCGGAATGTTTGCAACAATAAAGGCTTGTGACTGGTTAATCGGCTTGAAATACAAGTCAATTTCTGACTGCTCGCATACTCGGCACGATTGGGCAGAATGCCTTAAATCCGATTTTGCAAGCAAAGAAACCGTTTCTAACCTCAAAGAGGATATGGACGATATGAAAACTAAAATTGACGACATTCACGACGTCATTATGACTTTCGCCGTGAATAATATTAAGGATAACCACAAATGAGCTGTGCAACTTGTATATGGAACTTAGACGGTAAATGCGTAAATGCAGATAGTATCTATGTTAAAGGCTACGTTAACGCTAATATTTTATGTCCGTTTTACGATTTTCCACAAAACGAGGAAAAAGAAAAATGAAGCGAATAATTTTACACTGGACGGCAGGTGGGCATTTCCCGAACTCAACGGATTTAGAGCATTACCATTTTGTTATCGACAAAGGCGGTAAGGTTTATAACGGAAAATTTAAGCCCGAAGATAACTTAAATTGTTATGACGGCAAGTATGCTCTACATACAGGCGGTGGAAATACCGGAAGTATCGGGGTTGCGGTCTGCGGAATGGCGGATTTTAAGGGTAAACTGTCCGATACAAAATATCCGTTAACTGCGGTGCAAGTCGAGCGAATGTTCTCGTTTACGGCGGAATTATGCCGTAAATATGGTATTGCCGTCACTCCCGATACGGTTATGACACACTACGAGTTTGGCAAAAGTCACCCGAAAACCTCGTCAGCAGGGAAAATTGACATAACAATACTACCACCGTATCTCTCTGTTAAACCTTCCGAAGTCGGCAACTTTATACGGAAAAAAGTTAAGTGGTAT
>CAZKAS010000103.1:0-2550 GCA_964550875.1 uncultured Muribaculaceae bacterium
AATTTTGTTACACTAATCAACTTATCTCACCTACTACATTTCAATAACAATCTACGAATTACTCTATTTTATCACGCAATATGTTTTGCCGTCAAATCGTATATGTAGATTATCTTAGTATGTTTTATTTATCTTTTATACCGCATTTTCCACATTGACTGCACCCATTACAAATAATCCGACTTCCGCACATCCCGCCCGCAAATGCTGACATCCCTCACTGCACTTGACGCATCCGTGCCACGGATTCCAAATATCGTGCATAATACGCCTCCGCCGAATCATTCTCATTCTATTGTATCATAACCACTACCACGCAAAAAGAGAGCAGATGATATGCACCTACTCTCTTTTTTGTTCCTCTCGATTTTGTTTTTGCGGGCGGATTGCCACAGGACGCTGTGTATCATCGGTGATCGGCAGTCGAAAAAATACGCTTCGCAAAGCATTGGTATCCCAGGGAATCAACGGCCACATATACGGTACACCAAACGAGGTCGTTCGTATGAATACAACGGCAGTAATCGCCATGCCCAGCAAAAATCCCCACAGATGAAACAGTCCTGTCAGCACGATCAAAAGCAGACGGAACATCCTGATCGCCATAGCGAATTCAACGCTCGGTGTAGCAAAACTGCCAACGGCGGCAACGGCGATATAGAATACGACCTCATTGCCGAACAGCCCCACCTTCGTTGCAAATTCTCCTAACATGAAGGCTCCGATGAAGCCAAGCGCCGTAGCTTGTGCACTCGGTACGTGTATCGTTGCCATACGAACAAGCTCCAATCCCAACTCTGCCAGCAAAAACTGTATCGCGATCGGGATAATGCCCGGTTCTTTTGCTCCCAAAAATGCCAGTGTATCCGGTAATATATGCGTGTTCATCGCCATAACGAGCCATACCGGTGGCAATAACAAAGAAAACAAAATCCCGAACAGCCGGACGATCTTGAGGAATGTCCCTACCAGTATCGTCTGATGATATTCTTCCGCGTGCTGTACATGATGCCAAAAAGTCGTTGGCAGGATCATTACATTCGGTGACGTATCGACCAGCAGGCATACGTGCCCTTCCAGAAGGTGCAATGATGCTACATCAGGTCGCTCCGTATATCGCACCTTTGGTATCACATCGTAGCTTTTTCCTTCTACAATATATTCTTCCACTGCACGCTCCGCCATCGGAATCCCATCAATATCGATCCTGCGCAGTTTCTCTCTTACCTCATCTACCAAGAGAGGATCGGTCACATCTGCCAGATAAGCGATCGCCACATCGGTCTGCGATCGCGTACCGACCTTGACGATCTCAAACCGCAAGTTGGGATCACGCAGTCTGCGACGAATCAATGCCGTATTAAACACAAGCGTCTCTACAAACGAGTCTTTCGACCCACGTGTGACCTTCTCCAAGGTCGATTCGGACGGACTGCGCGCAGGGAATGAACGCGCATCGACTGCCAATATTTTATTCTCACCATCAATGCAGAAGATCATCTCTCCCGCAAGCATCCCCAGAATCGCCTCCTCCATCTCGCACACAACTTTTGCCTGCTGAATCGCCATTTCATATCGC
The DNA here is from genome assembly GCA_964550875.1 of uncultured Muribaculaceae bacterium. Classification (GTDB taxonomy): domain Bacteria; phylum Cyanobacteriota; class Vampirovibrionia; order Gastranaerophilales; family Gastranaerophilaceae; genus RUG841. The sequence continues at coordinate 1,580 of CAZKAS010000103.1, forward strand.
AAAAGCTTCTGCAAGACATCCGCCGTCACCTTACTGCTCGGCGGTGGAAATATATTTTTCAACGCAGTCGTTACCGTCTGTACGGCATTCATCCCATTGATGCCGAACGTCGCGATCCGCGTATCCCCAAAGGCAAATTCTCGATAAATAATGTCGAAGCTGACCCCGATTCCCACCTTGTTCTTGATATAGGCAATATTTTTGTCAAGCTCCCGTTCGATCTGTACAGCAACCTCAGCCAATCGCTCACCTTCTTATCATGCTATTCTTTGGGACGAAACAACACTGCCATCATAAAGCCGAATACAACTGCCGCCGTGATACCGATCGCAGTCGCCTTGATCGCACCGCTGAATATACCAAGAAAGCCATCCTTTCTGACTGCCTCTATCGAACCCTGTACCAGCGAATGTCCAAATCCGGGCAGTGGTATCGTTGCACCTGCCCCACCAAGATCGATCAGCGGTTGATACCAACCAAGCGCACTGATGACCCCGCCAAGCACCACGAATAACACCAAGACATGAGCAGGCATCAAGGGTGTCATATCCATCAGCACTTGTCCGATCACACAGATGATCCCGCCCACGATGAATGCCATCAAAAGTCCTTCCATCTACTCATCTCCTTACAATTCGATCGAAACAGCGTGCGATACGCAAGGAATCGATTCCTTTTGCTGATACGAAGTCGGACTGTGCAGACTTCCCGTACCCAAAAGTAATATTCGATGCAATCGACGCGCTAACATCTCCTTGAATAAGTATCCGCAAAAAACGATTGCCGAGCTGGCACACCCACTTGCCCCCGCATGAGCATCTTGATCCGCCATATAGATCATACAACCGCAATCGTCATATACCTCATCCAACGCTATCCCCTCTTCTTGCATCATACGCAAGACAATCTCTCTGCCAACCGCCCCCAAGTCGCCGGTATAGATCTTGTCATAATAGCGCGGACTTCTGCCG
>CAZKAS010000104.1:0-2495 GCA_964550875.1 uncultured Muribaculaceae bacterium
AATGACGTTTTTTAATGAAAATTCTATTATTGAAACAATTAACATGATTAAGGTGCATAACCTTGATATCAGGACGGTTACGCTTGCTTTAAGTTTACGTGACTGTTGCGATACAGATGTCAGAAGTGTCGGAGAAAAAATCCACGAAAAGATTATCCGATACGCAAAAAATTTAAAAAAATACGCAAGTGAAATTGAAGCCGAATACTCAATTCCTATCGTAAATAAGCGTATAGCAGTGACCCCAATATCTTTGGTAGGAGAATCCTGTAAAAATCCTGATTATGTTTATTTGGCAAAGATTTTGGACAAAGCAGCAGACGAAGTCGGGGTTGATTTTATCGGCGGATTTGGGGCATTAGTGGAAAAGGGAATGACAAAAGGTGATGAACTTTTAATGGAAAGTATTCCTGAAGCCCTTGCAAACACGAACAAAATATGTTCTTCAATCAACCTTGCATCATCAAAAGCAGGAATTAATATGAATGCCATCAATAAAATGGCGCAAATCATTAAAAACACGGCAGAATTAACGGCAAATGCCGACGGACTCGGTGCAGCGAAATTGGTTTGTTTCTGCAATGCACCCGGAGATAATCCGTTTATGGCAGGAGCTTTTCACGGATTTGGAGAACCCGAATGCGCATTGAACATAGGAGTTTCAGGCCCCGGAGTCGTAAGAGCGGCAGTTGATTCTTTGAAAAAAGACGCACCGCTTGATGAAGTTGCAAATAAGATTAAACAAATTGCGTACAAAATAACTTCGACGGGTGAATTAATCGGACATGAAATGGCACAAAAGTTAGGCATTCCGTTTGGAATTATTGATCTTTCACTTGCTCCGACACCTGCAATCGGAGACAGTGTTGCAGGAATTTTCAGAGCAATGGGGTTGGAACACGCAGGAGCGCACGGAACAACGGCTGCACTTGCAATGCTTAATGATGCCGTTAAAAAGGGAGGAATTATGGCAAGTTCACATGTTGGCGGACTTTCCGGAGCATTCATTCCTGTTTCCGAAGATGCGGAAATGATTGAAGCGGCAAGAAACGGTTTCTTAACTTTTGACAAATTGGAAGCAATGACTTGCGTTTGCTCGGTCGGACTTGATATGATTGCAATCCCCGGAGCAACCCCTGTTGACACTGTAGCAGGTATAATTGCAGATGAAATGGCAATAGGAATGATTAATAAAAAGACTACCGCCGTCAGAGTTATTCCTGTACCTAATAAAACGGTAGGAGAAAATGCAGTTTACGGCGGACTTTTGGGCGAAGCTCCAATTATTCCCGTTAATAATCTTTCTTCAACAGGATTTGTTCAAAGAGGCGGACGTATTCCTGCTCCGATACACAGTTTAAATAATTAATGAGGTTTTTATGACAACGCTTGATAATGCAGTAAAAAGAGAAATTAAACAATGGAATGATTATTTCATGGATTTAGCTAAAACTTGCGCAACAAGGTCAAATTGTTTACGTTCACAAGTCGGAGCAGTAATTGTAGGAGAAGATAAAAAAATCAAAGCAACCGGTTACAACGGAACACCGTCAAAAGTTCAATCTTGTTACGAAAGAGGTACTTGTTATCGAATAGAAAATAATATTCAATCGGGAACTCGCTATGAAACGTGTCGCAGTATTCATGCGGAACAAAATGCCATAATCCAAGCAGGACAAGACCGTTGCCAAAACGCAACAATGTACATTTACGGACATACTATCATCTGCATTCTTTGCAAACGCTTTATCGTTCAAGCAGGAATTAAAGATGTTTATCTTAAAAAAGACGAAAACTCACCACTCGTATATGTTACGGCAGAGGACATAAGATATGACTTGGAACAATAAAAATTACATAATAAATAATTTTGTCAATTATGTAAAAGAAAGACGGATAGAATGCCTTATCGGGTTGGTATATCTTCTTTTCATTGTTCCTGCATATTGGTTTGCAAATATATTTATAAAATTCATGTTTCAGGTAAAGTTTCCCGATAAAATACTCTTAAATAACGTAAGAATGATAGTATATGCAGCATACTATTATTTAGTGCCAGTAATAATATTTGTTTGTACAATTTTGGCAATCAAAAATAAAAAGAAAATTTTATTTTTAATTCCAATAATTTATATTTCAGCAATTTTTATACAGATTTTTATTCCGAGAACAATTATTTCTGACATAATTCTTTATGCTAGCATTATGCTGGGCGTATTATTATACTTAATTATTAATTTAAAAAAACACTAATAACAAAAGTTGAAAGTGTTTTGGGGTGTTTTTATGCGGTAAATCTACGATTTACCGCATAATTGACTACCAAGAAACATCTTTTCTAAGATAATCCATATTTCCTTTCGTTACAACCCAAGCAGTACAGCCAAGTCCGGTTGTTCTACATGAGGAGGGTACAGAATTAACATTTGTATCAAAGGGGGAACCATAAGGCAAAACTCCATATTTTGATACCCAAAAAGTAAAGACATCTTTTC
>CAZKAS010000105.1:0-2488 GCA_964550875.1 uncultured Muribaculaceae bacterium
CTTTTACTCTTTTAAAGTAAAAATGTAACTAATTACTTAACATGTACAACTGCGAGGGCTTTGCCCGTGGCAGTCCGGTATTTACATATTCCTCTAATAACTCTGCTCGGTGTACACTATTATCTAACACTTTTTTTCTAAAAATATCGAAATTTCTTAATTATAAACACCCCCCGCATCAACGAAGTCTGTAGCGTGTATTACAATGCACGAACTTACTATAATCGGCTTTAAAGAATCGTTCTTACTTGTAATACGGCTTGAAGTTGTCAATTTTATCAATCAAACCGTCAAAATTGCCGTCAAAAGTTATGCATCTGTCGTCAATATAAACCCAACAAGGTTCTTTTACGTTTGTGACACCAGAAATTAACTCTTCAAGCTTATTTTCAGCAATCCACTTTGTAGCAAGCAATCTGTTTCTTGTCGTAAAAAGTTTAATTTCATAATTTTTGGATAAATCTTGCAAAAATTCTTTCGCTCCGTTTTTTATCGGCGGAATATAGTCTTTGTCGAACTTTCCGACATATTCATTCAAAACTCCGTCTAAGTCTATAAGTATCGTTTTTTTATTCATTGTTACCTCATGCTAATGGACTGTCAGTCCTGTAATTTTCTTAAAATATACTTCAAAATTGGAATATGAGTCAAGTTATTAGAGAAAAAATTGCAAATAATATAAAAAAATACAGAACGGCAAAGAATTTAAAACGAGAAGAGTTGTCATTATTGTTAAATTTTGATAATTCATATATTAGTAAGTTAGAAAGAAAATCAATTAATATTACCATTGATAAATTAGAAAAAATTGCAGATTTTTTAGGTATTGAAGTTATCGACTTGTTGAAATAACACGAGTTCATTGGTTTTAAGGAAATACATAAAAGATACTTTTTTGCACTGTTTTTTATCGGCGGAATGAAGTCCTTATAAAACTTTCCGACATATTCATTCAAAACTCCGTCTAAGTCTATAAGTATTGTTTTTTTATTCATTGTTTTTATTGTTTTCATTGTTTTGTCCGTGTGACAGTTTGTATCTTTTGTCATTGTAGCGGACAATTTTAATATGGACAAGATATTGTTAAGAAAACTTGCAAAAAGGATAAAAGATTTGAGAAAAGAAAGAGGTTTTTCTCAAGATGAGTTATCTTTTCGTTCAAACATTGCTCGTTCGACTCTTGGCAATATTGAAACAGCCAAAAATGATATAGTTTTGACAAAACTTAATAAAATAGCAAAAGCATTTGATATAACTTTGTCAGAACTATTTAATTTTTAATAACTTTTTGTTCTGTATTTTTTCGACAGAATGTCGTCTGCACCCTACAACTTTTCGTGGCAGTCCGGAAATTTTTAAAGTAAGTAGCAACACAAAATATATTAAAACAGACACCTTTTTAAAAAAGTGCCTGTTTTTTTTAAAGATAAATTTTATTACATTTCAATTTGATTTTGTTTAAGGAATTGAATAAAACCTGTTTGTTCACCATTTTTAGCCATTTCGTATAATGAATTTAAAGAAGCCATCAAATCATTGTTTCCGCCATTATCAGGGTGACATTTTACTGTTGCTTTTTTGTATGCTTTGTGAATTTGTTCTTGAGTATAATTTACAGTAGATTTTGTTTGAGAATTTGAAAACGGATTTTGAGTTTTATTGGCATTAAAATCAGCATTAAGAAGTTCAGTTGTAGTTGCTTCAGTAGTTGAACCTTTGAATGAATTTGTAAACTTGCCAAAGTTAGCAGCAACGTTAGTTTTAGAAGCGTTTAAAGCATTTTTATATGTTGATAAACTTCCTTTTCCGATTAAAGCATTTCCTGTAGCATTAGTATAAGATTTACCTGCTGCAGCAGACATTGCAATAGTTGCAGCACCGCCACCTACGTTTTCAAGAGCTGCTCTCTTTTCAGCATCTGTTTCTGCTTGTGTTGCTTGATAAATTCCTTTACCTGCTTGAATACCACCGGCAATTGCTCCGCCTGCGATTAAGAAAGGAGTTGCAGCGCCACCTGTAACTGCAATTAATGCTGCTCCTGCTGCTCCAACTGCGAGAGTTTTTATGAAGTTCTTTGGGCTGGAAAACATATTTGTTACAGATTTTACTGCACCCTTTGCAAAACTTTTAATTCCTTCCCATACACCGATTTTTCCATCATCTTTTCCATCTGTGCATGTTCCGTCAATCATTCCTTGAGTTAAACCTTCTGTATTTGAAAAGATAGAAATATTTGATTCGTTAACATTACCTGTTCTAAGAAGTGATTGTTGAGTTGTCAATCTGATTCTTGATTCATATAAATTATTAACTGCAACCATTTTATATCTCCAAAAACTCTCTACTCTTTTATTAAGTATTTCTTCTCTTAAAAATTGTCTTTTTTGATATATTTTACGTTACATTTGTTAATAAACAATGAAAATGCCCTCTTAATGAGGGCTGAAAATTTCTTTGAGAGTGTGAGAGTGTGAGAGTTAATTTAAAG
>CAZKAS010000106.1:0-2399 GCA_964550875.1 uncultured Muribaculaceae bacterium
CGGGGGCTTTCGTCAGGCAAAAGAGGGAATACGTCTCGTCTGTCAGTCCGAAGATCGGGATAAGCTTGGCGCGTCCCATGTCGCGGAATCTGGTCAAAAGCGATAGACCGTAGAAGAGATGACGTGCGTTGACCATGAAGGTGATCAATGCGGCGGTCAACGGTGCAAACGGGCCTGTCATTAGTGCAACTGCTACGAACTGCATAGCGCCTGCGTAGATGGTGATGCTCATGACGAGTGCCCACCAAGGAGAGAAGCCTTTGCTCGTCAGCAGGACGCCGAAGGCGATGCCTAAGAAGAGATAGCCCGTCATGACGGGGAGTGTATAAGGAAAGGCTGCGAAAAGTGCTTGCTTTTTCAGTTGAATCAAATCCTTTGTCATAAAGTAGAAAGTTGGGTTTATTATTAAGTCAATATAACATTTTTGCTTATGAATATCAAGCATTTATGGCGTATTAAAGAAGAATTGTCATATATAAATGAGAAAAAAGAGAATTTTGCTTGCGAAAGCAAGTGCTATGGGAGGAATGGCAATGTATCGAGCGGACGTATATCCTTATTCATCGAGACGGCAGGTTGTCTATGCCAAACGCGGTATGGTAGCGACCAGTCAGCCGTTGGCGGCACAGGCGGGATTGGAGATTTTACAAAAAGGCGGTAATGCAATCGATGCGGCGGTCGCGGCGGCTGCGTGCTTGACAGTCACAGAGCCGACATCAAATGGTGTGGGCGGTGATTCGTTCGCGCTCGTGTGGCATAAGGGCAAGCTGTATGGTTTGAACGGCAGTGGCTATGCGCCACAGCTCTTGACACTCGACAAGGTCAAGGCTGAGGGTGGAGATGAAATGCCGCAATACGGTTGGGCTCCTGTCAATGTACCGGGTGCACCGAAGGCATGGGCAGAGCTTGCCAAACGGTTCGGTAAGTGTGAGTTGACCGACATCCTTGCGCCTGCGATCCGCTATGCAGAAGAAGGTTATCCGATCAGTGTGACGAGTGGTCTGTGTTGGGATGTGGCATATCATCGGATGAAGGATGTGCTCAAAGGTGAGAAGCATAATGCGTGGTTCGGGATGTTTGCGCCGAATGGGCGACGGGCGGATACCTTCGCGGCGAAGATCTGGCAGAATATCAGGCAGAGTGGGTAGAGCCGATCTCAGTGAACTATCACGGCTATGATGTGTGGGAGATACCGCCCAATGGGCATGGTCTTGTTGCGCTGATGGCACTGAATATCTTAAACGGATTTGAATTCGATGAAAAAGAAACAGCGCTTACTTATCATCGTCAGATCGAAGCGATGAAATTGGCATTCGCAGACGGGATGAAGTATATTGCCGACCCGCGGTATATGGAAGTGTCGGTAGAGAAGCTGCTGTCAGCTGATTATGGTGCGGTGCGACGCCGTTTGATCGGCGATACGGCACGTCTTCCGGAGGCGGGCGATCCGAATGCGGGCGGTACGGTTTATCTGGCGACTGCCGACAATGAAGGAAATATGGTATCGATGATCCAGAGCAATTATAATGATTTCGGTGCAGGTCTGGTCGTGCCGGGTACGGGGATCGCGCTTCATAATCGCGGACGGAACTTTTATCTTGATCCGACCAGTCCGAACTGCGTCGGCCCGCGCAAGCGTCCGTACCATACGATCATTCCGGGGTTCTTGACGAAAGATGGTGTGCCGATCGGACCGTTCGGCGTAATGGGTGCGTTCATGCAACCGCAGGGACACGTGCAGATGGTCATGAATACAGTCGATTTTCATCTCAATCCGCAAGCTGCGCTTGATGCAACGCGGTGGCAGTGGTTACGTGGCAATGAGATCGAAGTAGAACCTGACTGTGATCCGCGCATCGTAGAAGAGCTTCGTCGACGTGGGCATGAGGTAACGATCCAGCCGAGCGTGACACCGTTCGGACGTGGACAGATTATTTGGCGAGATGGGGAAGCGTTGGTCGGAGGGACAGAAAAACGTACCGATGGTATGATCGCGTGTTGGTAACGGATGTATAAAAAAGAAACGAGCGGTGATACTAGCCTTATCATGAGAAGATGAGGTGGTATCAATGACGATCAAAAAGACCATGCGAAGCGTGCTGACGCTACTTATTGCGGGATTGTTTGCGATGGGGGTGGGCGGTTGTGATACGAATATGAATCTGACTGCCGAGCTTCCCGATGAGATATTAAGCAAAATGCCCAAACAGATGCAGGAAGATCCGATCGGCTATCTGAAGGGACTCCTTCCTGCGCGCGAGGAAGAGCCTGCGCGGATGATACTTGGCTATTATGAGAATCCGTGGCCGAATACTTCGGACGAAGTCGGTTCACTTCCGAGTATGCGCGCTCACGCGAATGCGATGACCGGAGTTGCTCCGTATTGGTTTCGCGTGGGC
>CAZKAS010000107.1:0-2218 GCA_964550875.1 uncultured Muribaculaceae bacterium
GCAGAATGCCGATGAAGATGCCAGACCCAGCAGACTTCGGTGACAGCCAGAAGGACGCGGTTACCATGTACCACACCACAGACGGTGAGCCGGTAATCCTCCGCAGGAGCATCGCACTGACACCCATGCCGTGGTGTGTGCAGAGAGGTACCAGCACCGTGTTCTTCAGCTACTACCGAGATGCGATCGAACACTGCCGCAAGCGCGGCTACAAGGTGACTGAGGAAGGAGTGACCACATGAGTTGGAAGGACAAGCTGTTCGGCAGCAAGATTTTTGCTGTCGGTAGACGCAGATACAGGAAAGCCGATGGCTCCGTGATCATCGTCACAAAGGATATCCGCTACACTGTCAAAGATGGCAGCAGCACCATCCACATGTACGATCTGGATGATGTAAAACACTACTGTAAGCACAGTGGTTACTGCCAAATTTCGTGACGGGAGGGGCGGTCAAATCTTGCCAGTTTTCTATTTCCAAAACGGGCGTGGGGTCACGCACGAAAAATCGGGAAATCAAGAAGGGGTATAGCCCCATAAATCAAGTTATCAAAATAAATCAAGCTATTAGGAGGAATTTACAATGGCAGTTTATCCAATTATGAGTGTCGGTAAGGGTGGAAATACAAAGCATCCTATGCACTCATGGAACACAGAGGAATGTGTTAGCAAAGATCGCGAATTTTATTTGACGGATGAGATCAGCGAATCCGGAAAGCGTTACCGTCTTCACGCAAGGGACGCGCATCGCATGGACGATTTTCTACCCTACGTAGTACTTTGCCCCGGATGCGGCAGAGAAATGAAATGCGTTGGTGGTCCCAAGACCTTAAATACACTCGGCTTGTACGAGTGCAAAAGATGTTTGAATTACTAAGGAGGAAACAGAAATGTATCATAGCACTGAATACCACAGAGAATTTTGGAATGCCGCCAGAGGCAGATCCGTAACCTACAGCCATATCGGTGATGGCAAAAACACAGCAAACGGCAGCTATCGCCTGCCTGCTGAGTCCGACAAAAAGTTTGTCGCAGCACGCAAGAAGGAGAATATCTTCCGCCAGATCGCCAAGGTGGTGGTAGCGAATAAGGGAGACAATGTTGTGTGGGCTTACGACAATGAGCCCACCGCCACTTGGCTGAACCAGCGCAACACCAACAGCTTCTTCGAAAACACCGAAGTGTTTGAGAAACACAGACTGGAGAGCCATACCCTTGGCGCATCCATCTTGGTGCCGGAGGATTTCTGCAACGATGCAACCTTCGATGTGGAGGCGCATATTCTCAAGGACTTCGGTCGCAGTATTGGCCGAGCAGAGGAAGCAGCATTCATCAGCGGCGATGGCGTTGATGCGCCCCACGGTTTCTTGAAGGATGCCGTAACTGGTCATAGCACCAGCGATATTACCTACGACGATGTGATTCGTCTGTTCTTCTCGCTGGACAAGGAGTACCGTCGCAACGCGGTGTGGATCATGAACGATGAGACCGCACTCAAGCTCCGTACCCTCAAAGATGCCAGCGGCAATTATTTGTGGAACCACGCAGACAATACGATCATGGGCAGGCCGGTGCATATCTCCAACTACATGCCCAGCGAAGCGGCAGGGGCCAAGCCCATCGCCTTCGGTGATTTCAGCTACTACTGGATCATTGACCGCATGCCCTTCACGATGCGCCGCCTGAATGAGCTATTCATCACCAAGGGTCAGATTTGTTACCTCGGCTATGAGTATCTCGATGCAAAGCTCATCCGTCCCGATGCAATTCACGTAATGCAGATCGGTGAGTAAAAGCGGGCGCCAGCGCAATTGCTAATTCTTTGCTAACAATGGCGATTGCGCTGGACTTTCCCCTTTCTTTCTGGCTTAATTGTCCTACCAAAAACAAGGAGGTCACAGACATGACCATAGAAAAAGCACAGAAGGACTTCGTGGAGCTGATCCAGAAGAACGGTTTCACCGAAGCAGCCAAGACCACCGACACTCAGAACACCGTGTACCACAGAGAGTGGACATACGAGGGTGACAAACTCGAGATTCGCATGATGCTCTGCGGGACAGCGGTGCTGGCAACGGTAAGGCGCAACGGCTGCGACGACCCGAAGTTCATCCGCGATTACTGCAGCCCCAAACGAGCAATGAACGCAATTCGCGAGATCGTCAGATTCGCAGGATTCGAATGGTAAACCAAACAATAACAATCTATACGGAAGGAGGT
>CAZKAS010000108.1:0-2215 GCA_964550875.1 uncultured Muribaculaceae bacterium
TTTAGTATTTTTATTATATTTGTTAAGATTTTGTTACAAAATTATTTACTGATACAAATAAAAAAAAGCCGCTATATCATAGCGGCTAAATCTCTTTTTTTTTAAATTAACTACTCTACTATTTAACTGCGGCTATCATTTTGCCGACACCCATATCGGAATTTACCGATTTTGCGCACATAAGCGCATTTGCTCTCCTCTTCTGTGCACCTTTCAATAAAAATTCTACTGAACCTGAGATATTACTATTGGACGTGCTTAACTTCTTTATCATTTTATAAACCTTTTAAAAATCTGTTTCACTTACATTTTTGTTATCGACAATATTTTTTGAAACTTTAGTTTTTAAATCGTTTTTGTAAAGAAATATTAACATCACTCTTCTGTCATAATTAACACAAAAGCTACATTTTAAATTTTGTACTTATTAGAACGTTAGAAATAAACAATTTATTTAAAATTTAGAGAAATAATCGAATGAGTCCGATAGACCAAACAATAAAAAAGAAAAATCTTCTTTCGCAACCCCGACTGGTGTTTGGATTTCATATCGAACTCATATATACATTATACAACTGTTTGTTGTGTATTTAATCCTTCCTGAGTATAGATTTAAATATAAAAAATAAACCAATGTATTAAGACCATAGTAGGTTCTTACTTAAAATAAATTGAAAAAATGATAAAAAGAAAGAATGAAAAGGCGGAAAATTTGCGGTTTACGATGTTGATAAAGGTAAATCTACAAAGTTTTATGACGATGTAAAAGTTTCAAATTATCAGATATATATAAAAGAGAAAGGGAAATGGAAAAAACTTAATCCAGTTAAAAGTTTTTGTAGTAATATTTCAACGGCATTGATGTTTTTGTTGATACCGTTTCCGTAAAGTTATCATAAAAAACAGACCGCTGTCGCTAAACAGTGGTCTGCATTTTTATTATTTGAAAATCAAATTAAAGGTTTTCGACGATTAAGTCGCCCATTTCTCTTGTTCCGACTTCTTTCATACCTTCAGACATAATGTCTTTTGTTCTGTAGCCTGCTTTAAGAACTTTTTTAACTGCATTTTCGATGTCGTCATTTGCTTGAGAATTTTTCAAGCCGTATTTCAAAAGCATGCCTGCCGAGAGAATTGTCGCAATCGGGTTTGCAATATTTTGATTTTTAATATCGGGGGCAGAACCGTGAATAGGTTCAAACATTCCCGGACCGTCAGCACTCAAAGATGCGCTCGGAAGCATTCCCAAAGAGCCTGTAAGCATTGAAGCTTCGTCAGATAAAATGTCACCAAAAATATTCCCTGTTACAATAACATCAAACTGTTTCGGATTGCGAATTAACTGCATTGCAGCATTATCAACGTACATGTGAGTAAGTTCGACTTCCGGGTAATCTTTTGCAACTTCAAGAATAACTTCTCTCCAAAGTCTTGAAACATCGAGAACATTTGCTTTATCAACGGAACAAAGTTTTTTATCTCTGAGCATAGCCGTTTCAAAAGCGATTTTTGCGATACGACGGACTTCGTCTTCCCAATAAATCATATTATTGTAACCTACTCTTTTTCCGTCTTTAACTTCTACACCTTTAGGTTCGCCAAAATAAACATCGCCTGTGAGTTCTCTGACAATCATTACATCAACACCTTGAACAACTTCGGGTTTCAATGTTGAAGATGAAATCAATTCATCAAAAACGGTTGCAGGTCTAAGGTTTGCGAACAAATTCAAGCCTTTTCGTATTCCCAAAAGTGCTTTTTCGGGGCGAACAGCAGGAGGAAGAGTGTCGTACTTCCAATCACCTACAGCACCCAACAAAACTGCATCTGATTTTTTTGCAATTTCAAGAGTTTCATCGGGGAGAGGCTTTCCGTATTTTTCATAAGCACAACCGCCGATTAAAGCTTTTGTGAAATTAAATTTCATGTCGTATTTTTTGCCGATTGCGTCCATAACTTTTACAGCTTCATCTGTAACTTCAGGACCTATTCCATCACCGCCGAGCAAACAAATATTATATTCTTTCATTATTTTACTCCTAACTTTTTAGCGGTATAATTGACCAAACCGCCTTCATTGATGAGATTTTGAATAGCTTCGGGAAATTTATTGCAAACGTACTCTTTTCCCGTTGTAATATTTTTGATAGTTCCTTCCGAGAGGTTTACTTCAATTTCATCACCTTTTGAACATTCGTCAGAGAATGTTGGGTGT
>CAZKAS010000109.1:0-940 GCA_964550875.1 uncultured Muribaculaceae bacterium
CGCACCCTTGTCAGAGGAGGTGAAGTAGACCTGATAGGTTCTGATGGTGCTGCTATCGCATTCGGGACACTTTGCGGTGAGGTCGGAGGGGATCATCCAGTCCTTATCCACGCCAAAACCGGAATCGATCGTGTCGTCCTTCGTGTCGTCCAGATTGCCAAGCCAGTACCACTGTCCATTGTACCAGAAGCCTGTGCCGTAGCCGTTGCCCGTGCCGTGGTACTTGTTCAGGAGATAACCATAGTACCAGTTGTCACCCAGAATGGTGTTGTAAATGTAGCTGTTGTCCGTTTCGGCGAGCGAAGAGGTGCAGGGGTCAGCCAGTACCGTTCCAGCCATCGCAAGCGTCATCACACCTGCCAGCAGCAGAGAAAGAAATTTCTTCATGTGTCATACCTTCCTTGTGAATTTTGGTTGAAAGCTCGTGGTGCGATCCACCCATCCCTACAATCCATTGCTCGACAGCGGAAAGCGGAAAAAGTCGATCGTACCAGTCATGCCTATAGTATAGCACACCGCAGCCTTCCAAATGTTAACAAATCATGAATTTTATGGTCCACTGCAACATGCTGTGTGGTGTATGACGTTCTCAGCGGAAAAAAGTTCCAACGAAAGAAAAAATCACAGGAATATTTTTGCGAAAATTTGCGTTTTTCTCATTTTCCTCCCCCAAAGCGGAAAAAACCATCAAAGGAGCGTGATCGTGCGGCGGTCGGTCGTGATCAGTCCATCCTTGCGCATCGATTTCAGTTCCCGCATCATGGCACTGCGATCCACGCATAGGTATTCCGCCAAAGCCGCATACGACATCGGCAATGTGATCGTGGGAGAGTCCTCATTCTCTTCCGCCGCTTCATCATTTCGCTGCCGTGCTAAGGTCGTGAAATACGTCATCAGCTTTTGCCGGAGCGTGCGCTGGGTCAAAATGTCCGTGTATGCG
>CAZKAS010000109.1:950-2173 GCA_964550875.1 uncultured Muribaculaceae bacterium
AGAGCTGTCTCGTCTTCTCCGCCGCCAACTGAAAGAGATTGGCGATCAGTCGCCCATGGGGGTCACAGGAATGCGGACACGGTCGGATCACGTGCTTCCAGTCGAGAAACATCACCCGGCACAGCGTATCCGCTTCGATCACACACAGCCTGTCCTCGTGTGGCAGAAAAAACAGCTCTCCAAATACGTCGCCCCCTACAAGCGATTCCATCCGTGTGTATCCCCCATCGGCATCCGACAGCTCAATGTGCGCACTTCCCTCGAGCAGAATCCCGATCTTTTCCAGTGATGTACCGAGCTGTGCGATGTGTTCGCCAGACTGAAAGGTCGTGATCCGCATCCGCATACAGCCAGCCAGCCGCTTCAGTCCCTCGTCATCGATCCCGTAAAACAGCTTTGTCAATTCCATACCTCCACAAGATATGCTACACCTACAGCTACGAACGCCCATATATAGTGCAGCTTTTTTTGTCCTATGGAAATTATATCACACAACTGTGACAAATGCAACAGCATACGAAAAAAAACTATGCTATAATAGGTGGCGCACGCACCACTTGGGTGTGATCGACCACCACTTTGATGTGTGGGGAACATTCGAACGTATAACGAACGTTATGAAAATATATATAACCGAAAAAGAGAAGGATAAAGGGGTAGAGCATGAAGATCATTAAGAGAAGTGGCGAAGAAGTGAATTTTGATCGAAGTAAAATAGAAGCCGCCATCACCAGAGCGAACGAGGAGGCTGGCGATAAAAAGGAGCTTTCGCAAAGACAGATCGAGTACATCGGGCTGGTCATCGAGGACTACTGTGCCGCCATAGGGAGAGCCTTGTCTGTGGAGGAGATCCAAGAGCTGGTCGAGACACACATCATCTTGCAGGGCGCACCGGAGACTGCCAAGCGGTACATCCGATATCGCTACAGCCGAAATCTCCAACGGCAGAACAACACGACGGACGACCGCATCCTGTCCCTCATCGAATGCAACAACGAGGAGGTCAAGCAGGAGAATGCGAACAAGAATCCCACGGTCAACAGCGTACAGCGGGACTATATGGCTGGCGAAGTGAGCCGTGACCTGACCAGACGACTGCTGTTGCCCCAAGACATCGTAGAGGCGCACAACGAGGGCATCATCCACTTCCACGACATGGACTACTATGCCCAGCACATGCACAACTGTGACCTTGTGAACCTCGAAGATATGCTGCAAAACGG
>CAZKAS010000110.1:0-2157 GCA_964550875.1 uncultured Muribaculaceae bacterium
TGATCGCCAATCTGGTCATTTTGCCGGGCGAAGGAATGGTGCAGGTAATCGCCGATCGGTATGGGCTGGATTTTGGCTATACGAAGATCGGGTTCGATCTGTGGTGCGTCATTATGAGCGTGATCATCGCGCTTATCATGAGCGGAGAGGTCTGCGGTCTGCGTGAGGGGACGGTGATCGCGGCGATCATTACGGGCTGGTTCGTACGGCACTGGTTCCGTATCCTGACGGTACGCGATCATTACGGGAGAATGATTTTTAACCTTCCATTTACAAAGAAACCGCCATCCAGTATAATAAAGAAATAAGAATTGTGACGCATTTCTGCCGATTCGCGGCGGATATGACAAAGGAGCTTGGTTCACGTTGGCTACTCTGACTACGATCCCCGGCAATGCCAAGTTGGTCGAGATGATGAAGCAAATAGCAGATGATCCGTCTTATGCGAAGCGGGAGGTCTATCTTCGTGCGTTGGCTAAGGCGCGTTTTCTTGTGCCGATCGAGTGGACGATGAGTTGGAATCGGCGATATCGGACGCTGTCGGCGATCTATACGGCGAGCGGTCAGCGGTTCTTGTTGGCATTCACCGATTGGCAGGAGCTGTTCAAGTGGCGCGAAGAGGCAGATGAGCGAGTCGTAGCGATGTCGCATGAGGAGCTGAAGAGTCAGGTCATGGAGTCGAAGAATAACTATGACGGCTTCGTGATCGACCCGTTCGGGGTGAATCTGATCTGCCATAAGCAGGAGATCATCAGCTCCCTGCCGTTGGTTGCACCGCAGACGCGCCGTTCGGCAGGGCGGGAGGCTGTCATTAGTATTCCCCGCATCTATTCACAGCGACTGTTGAGTGCGATCCGCGAAGAGCTCAAGGGCTTCTATGTCGTAGAGACGGCGCATTTTCTCTTGATGGCGACCGAGGACGGGGAGAAGAACTATCTGCTCGTCTTGGATTTTGTCGGCGATAACCGCAGACTGTTTTATCGCATCAGCCACGCGGCACAGCCGTATATCAAGAAGAACGAACGATTGACGATCGTCAGTGCCGACTCCAATCTCGGCAGAATGGCGATCCGCGGACAAAGACCGTTCTATACGCGCAGTCGCCTGTTGGATCTGCGGGCTTGGTGTGCCAAACTGCTTTTCAAACTCCATCGTTGGCAGAATATAAGGCAGGAGAAGCGATCGGGCAGACGAGCCAATGGGCGCAGTGTAGGAAAATAAGTCTACCTCCATCCACTTGATGTGGGGGAGGTTTTGCTTCTATGTAGGGAAAATCTGCTTACCGCGATAGGATTTTTCTACAATTAAGAAAATTTTGCGCAAAATAAATTTATGTGGGGCAAAAAATGTCCTGTCATAAAAAACGAGCCATCCTCTATGTCCTCGTAGAATGAGCATTTATAAGGGTTCGCAGGCATTTGGCTATCGGGCGGAGCTGTTCTTGCCACATTGTTTTTGGGCGGAGAAACGAGAAATATTTTAGAAATATACGATTTGCGTATTATTTTTTGTGTGAATAATAGTATATTGCTTTTTGGGATTGGTTTGAGATAAAATAAGTAAAGTAGGGAGATCAATTCTTGTATATAGTGTAGGTGATAGGATGAACAGACAACTTGATATTGGCGGACAGATCAGATATCATCGCCGCCGTAAGGGGCTTTCGCAGGAGAAGGTCGCTTTGCGGGCTAATATTACAACAGCGTATCTCGGACAGATCGAGCGGTCTAAGAAGAACCCTACGGTGGGTATCGTATGCCGTATTGCTGATGCAATGCAGATCAGTATTATTGAACTTTTGCAGAGTACATCGTACAACGAACTTTCGCGAGATCCGGTGATCGACCGTATTTTGTTCGAACTTGATGGGATGAGCGATTCCGGTAGGAAGGCGGCTCTCAATATTATTTGTCAGCTTCGTCAAGCGATTCTTTCAGAGACGATCGCATTGACTCCGCATGAAAGTGAGCAATAAGGATAGGATATAAAAAGAGTACTTGTACAGACTAAACTGTACAAGTACTTTTTTTGTCGGTATCAATAAGAACAGGCTGACTTGCCGTTGGGCAGTCAGCCTGTTTGTTTTTGATGTGAGGATCAGGCTTCGTATTTTTTGAAGCACAGAGAGCCGTTGTGTCCGCCGAAGCCGAAGGAGTT
>CAZKAS010000111.1:0-2143 GCA_964550875.1 uncultured Muribaculaceae bacterium
TATATTCCATATTCATTTAAAATATCCTTTTTTACTCTTGACAATTTGCAAAAAATTTGATAAGAATTTCATTTTGCCTGATACCCTACCCATTTGCGCGGTATAAAAATCTCTTCAAACAATTCGATTGCATATACGTCGGTCAATCCCGCAATATAATCGGCGACCGTCTGGTCCAGTCCCCAGCGATCGATTCCTATCCGAAATTCTTCCGGCATCTCATTCGGATGCGTATGAAAATTCTGAAACAGCGTATTGATAACATAGGTCGCACGATCGCGATCCGGTTGCAGTGCTGTCGAATGAGAGACATTGCGGAACATAAAATCTCGGAAATCGTCCATTGCCTGTTTGATCGTCGCGGATTGCGCTACATCTGTAAGTGTGGCTGATGTATCGATCACATCTGTGACCATCGCTGTGATCATATCTGCCGGCATCGAGCCGATCACCTGCAAGATCTCTTTCGGTACTTCGTCAAGATGAATCAGTCCTGCGCGCAGACTATCATCGTAGTCATGGCACAAATATGCAATACGATCGCTGATCCGCACGACCTTGCCTTCCAAGCTTTGCGGTATTCGCTCACCGGTATGACACAAGATCCCATCTCGCACTTCTTGCGTCAGATTGAGTCCCTTGCCATTCTTCTCCAGATACTCCACCATTCTAAGACTCTGCTCATTATGATTATAATGTCCGATCAGCTTGCGCAAAGCATATTCCCCCGAATGACCGAACGGCGTATGACCGACATCATGTCCGAGCGCCATTGCCTCGGTCGCATCTTCATTCAGTCGAAGCGCTCTTGCAATCGTTCGTGCGATCTGTGCTACTTCCAGACTGTGCGTCATGCGTGTACGATAATGATCACCCGGTGAGATATATACCTGCGTCTTGTGTTTCAACCGACGAAACGACTTGCTGTGCAAAATACGGTCGCGATCGCGTTGAAACGCGGTGCGAATCGGACAACCGTCTTCCTTGCGATCTCTTTTTGCGGTTTTGCTTTGAAGTGCATACGGACTAAGATACAATTCTTCCAACTCTTCCGTTCTCTCTCGAATCCCAATCATATCAACCATGCCTCCTCAGAGTCCTATCTTATTACTATGTAATTACCGCATTCTCGGTCAAAAATCCTCTTTCTCTATTCGTTTCGCAAAAATAAAATTGTCCAAAAAGATTGACTAATACTCTATATTCTGATATTGTATCAATAAACAGAGTTCCGTTTCGAACGATCTTACCCGAAAGGAGTCCCCCATATGAAATGTAAATACAAATCGCTATTGATTTTAGTTCTTTTGTTCACACTTTTCTGCTCTGTATGTTCTGCCGCTCGACCCAATGTATCGGCAGACGACAGCTACTTCGACCCGAATCGCGGTCAATATATCTTGAACGGCAATGTCGTAATCACAATCGGCAGTCGTACGATCACAGCCGACAGCGCGCGCTTCTCACCGATCACCATGGAGGTCTGGGGCGATACCGGAGTCAGCTTCTCGCAAGACGACATCTACTTCACCGGCGGTTCGGTCTACGTCAACGGTCCTGCCCGCACCGCTTATATCTACGGCGGAGCGAATTTCACTCGCAGCGGTCTTGCAATCTCCTCTGACTCTGCCAGCTTCAACTGGTCAAGTAAGCTTGCTTCCTTCGATGGCAATGTAACGATCAACCAAAACGGTAACACGTGGACAGCTTCTCATCAAGAATACAACGTCCAGACAGATACCCTACAGTAATACAAAAAAGAGCACCTCTCGGTGCTCTTTTTTTATGCCAATTCTTCCAATATCCCTACGATCAAGTCCAGATGCACAGCAACGGTATCGAGCTTGATCCGTTCCTGCGGACTATGCACGTGTTCGACGGTCGGTCCGATCGAGATTAAGCACAGATGCGGATTCTTCTGATAGAAGTAGCTACATTCCAGCCCTGCATGGCAAGCTTCGATCTTCATTGGCATACCGTTTTGCTTCGCATAAACATGACTCGCCAGCTCTGCCAATGGGTTTTCTTGGGCAAGCGGCCACGAAGGCAATTCTCCATAGAAGTCAACTTCAAGCTGATTCTCCAGTGCCAGTTGTCCAATCGTCTGTCGATACCATTCTAAGGCAGATTTTGCCGAACTGCG
>CAZKAS010000112.1:0-2062 GCA_964550875.1 uncultured Muribaculaceae bacterium
GCACCGTATAGCCTGCCAAAATACGATCGAATACATCCGCAATGATCGCTTCATATTCATGCTGATGCTGACTGACCTCCGCTATGCGCTTACCGACAAGTAAGCTATCGGCGATCGTCTCTGCACTTGCTTTCATGCGATGCTTGACCGGCTCGGCAAGTATGCTCTCTTGCTGTGAGTCGACCGCGACTGCGACCGAGTCAATCTCTCCCGCCGAGGCAAATGCTACCGCAGTCAACAGCCACAAAGTCATTGCGATACAAGATAGCTTCACCAACTGCTTTTGATAGCAGGCAATGCACTTCGGCATGATCAGAACTGACCGGCAAAGCTAAAGTGCGTCTTAAATCCGCCACCTTCGCTACCGCGACCGAAGTCAAGTCGGATCGGACCGAGCGGCGACTGGAATCGAACACCGATACCGGCACCAAAATTCAGATCCGAGATGCCGTTGCCATCATCGATGATGCCATCCCATGCGTTACCGGTATCAGCGAAGAGAACGCCTTGCAATTTTTTGGCGATCGGGAAACGATATTCTACGTTGACCAAATACATTTTTTCACATTTGAACTGGTCATCTTCGAACCCGCGGAGCGTATCTGTACCACCGAGAGAGAACTGACCGCTTTCCGGCATATTCCCCATAGCGTAACCCGCCATAGCACGAAGTGCTACAACCTGCGCACGACCGACTCGATAATAGCGGCGATCTTCGGCGGTGAATTTTTGGAAGTCAAAGTCTCCGCCCATCGGGCCACCGGCAAGTTCAAGCGTCATCGATGCACGATGACCTTCCATCGCATTGAATACATTATCGCGTGTATCGGTTACGTGCGAAAGAGAAATACTGTTCGTACGACCGAAATTGTCATCGATATAGTTCGGGTATTTCGTCATAAAGTCACTGCTGTTCGGTCTGGAATAGTCGACCGCACCGTCCACATGACCTTCATACGAGTCTTTTCTCGTGCGGAGCGTCAAATAGTTCGTCGAGTATTCACTTTCCGGACGGCTGTAGTAGATGTCTAAGCCTTTGCGGTTTTTGTCATACGTGGAACGGCGATGTCCACCCGTATCATAGTCATCGTACTCGTTCGTCATATCATAGAACGACAACCCGATCGAGGACTGCTTGCTGTCTGCCCAAGGATGCGTATAGCTGACTTCATAGTTTTTGTACTCATCCGCATCGCCGCCGAATTCCCAATGGATCTTCGCATTATCACCGCGTCCGAGGAAGTTACGGTCACCAAGCTCAACGATACCGACTACGCCGTCACTGTCGCTGTAACCGCCCCCGATCGAGAACGTACCGGTTCTCTGCTCGATAACGCTTGTCTCCAAAATGACCGAGTTCGGCTCTGTACCCGGATTGAGTTTGACGTTGACATCTTCAAAATAGCCCAGATTGTTGATACGCTGCATACTGCGGCGCGCATCGTTAACATTGAACGGTTCGCCCTCTTTCAAGCGCATCTCACGTAAGATAACGTAATCTTTGGTCTTTTCATTGCCTTTGATCGAGAAGCCTTCCAAGATCCCTTCATTGATCTTTACGCGAAGCGTACCATCGTTTTCCATATTCACATCATTGACTTTGGCTAAGATAATGCCCTTATCATGATAGAACGTCTCGATTTTTTTCGTATTCTCCGCCAACAACTTTGTATTCAAAATCTCACCGCGCGGATTGGTTATAAGAGCTGCAAGCTCTTCTTGCGTTGCCGAGATATTGCCTTCAAAGACAACCGTCTCCAACGCAGGATTTTCTTCCAATACATAGATGACCTCTACGCCTTCCGGTACTTCCTCAAAGCTGATCGAAGCATTGTAGAAGTAACCCATATCATAAACAGCCTTCAAGTCTGTTTGCAAGGCAGTCGCTTCGGCAACATCTCCCGGCTGCAGCTTGATCACTGCCAAAACATCGGCTTCATTCACCGCAGATTCACCCTCTACTTTTACCGCCGTGATCGTCTTACCCATCACATCTTGCGGTTCGGCTGCCAAAACAGAGGCAGTTGAAAAAAGTGCAAATGCTGCACAAAGAGCGGCAGTT
>CAZKAS010000113.1:0-2014 GCA_964550875.1 uncultured Muribaculaceae bacterium
TGATAGGTAAGTTCGCCGCACTTCTGCAGGATGAGACGAATGAAGACGAAACGCTGACGGTGGTAAAAAATGCAGATGATCAGATAACGAATGAGGTTCGTATGCACATTCTCCAAGCGCAGAAGATGGCATTTGCAATCGTGACGCAAGGATTGATTCCTACGTGCTGTGCAGAGGGGATTGCGGTAGCTGATGGTGAGACGGTCTATTGGTGGGAGGCAGATTCGACAGGATTTAACTCTATGCGTGCGCTTCTTACCGATGAATCGATTGAGAAGATCACACATGATTGGAAGCAGGTCTATCATGCTTTTCCGGAGACGATGGCTGTCGAGAGACAAAATATCTTCGATGTCATGATCGGAGCATATTTGGTCGATGCAACGAGCAGTAGCTATCCGATGGATGAATTGGTTGAACGGTATTTGCCGGAGCGAAGCTGGCACAAGGTGAATTCATCGATCGCGTATGCGATCGAGACGGCAAGCTGTCTGCTGGCGCTTGCGCAATCGATCAAAGAGCGCCTTGTTGCGCTCGGCATGGAGATGCTGTGCCGTGAGATCGAACTACCGTTGATACGCGTGTTGGCGCAGATGGAGCATCATGGCATTTTATGTGATCGGACGAAGCTTGCTGAGATGTCGGTACGTATCGGTGAGCAGATCGTACAGCTTACGCAGGAGATCTATGCGCTTGCCGGAGAGGTATTCAACGTCAATTCGCCGAAGCAGTTGGGGGTAATTTTGTTTGAACGATTGAACCTGCCTGTAATCAAAAAGACCAAAAGCGGGTATTCGACCAATGCAGAGGTATTGGAAGAATTGCGCAATGCGCATCCGATCATCGATAAGATTCTTGAATATCGAATGTTGACGAAGCTGAAGTCAACGTATCTCGATGCAATGGAAGAGTTGATTTCTCCGTCAAGCGGTCGTATTCATACGACGTTTCATCAAGAGGTGACGGTAACCGGCAGACTTAGCAGTTCGGATCCGAACTTGCAGAATATTCCCGTACGTACAGAACTTGGTCGTGAGATTCGATCGCTCTTTTTGCCGGGAGAAGGCTATGATTATCTGATGTCGGCTGACTATTCGCAGATCGAACTTCGGGTATTGGCGCATATATCGGGTGATGACAATTTCGTTCAGGCTTTTCGCACGGAAGAGGATATTCATGCCCGAACGGCGGCAGAAGTATTTGGCGTGCCGATGGAAGAGGTCAATGATGAGCTTCGCCGTAAGGCAAAAGCGGTCAACTTCGGGATTGTATATGGAATCAGCGATTTTGGCTTGGCACGTGATTTGAGCGTGACGAAAAAAGAAGCGAAGCAATATATCGAGAATTATTTTGCAAAATGTGTCGGTGTGAAGCGATTCATTGATGAAGTGGTAGATCGTGCGCATGGACAGGGCTATGTAACGACTTTGTTCGGAAGACGACGTGATCTGCCGGAGATCAACAGCAAGCAATTCATGCGCAGAGGATTCGCGGAACGTACGGCGATGAATACACCGATTCAAGGGACGGCTGCCGATATTATCAAAAAAGCGATGATCGATGTAGATCAGGCACTTCGCAGTGGCAATTATCGAAGCCGTGTGCTTTTGCAGGTACACGATGAATTGGTGCTGGAAGTAACAGAGGACGAATTGACGAAAGTAGCAGACTTGGTTAAGCAATCGATGGAACAAGCGGTCACACTCGATGTACCGTTGACGGTCGATGTCAGCTATGGTAAGGACTGGTCGGTGGCGAAGTAAGGAGGAGACGCGATGCCGGAGATGCCGGAAGTAGAAACGATACGACGAGATCTGTCACAACATATCATCGGGAAGCGAATCGTCTGTGCCGAAGTGCGCCTTGCACGGCAACTTCGCGCGCCACAGACGGTAGAAGCGTTTCGCGCGTTGGTTGAAGGTCGTATCGTAGATCGGATCGACAGACGGGGCAAATATCTGATCTGTGAATTGGGCGATGTGGTGATGGTCTTTCATCTGGGGATGACGGGTCA
>CAZKAS010000114.1:0-1960 GCA_964550875.1 uncultured Muribaculaceae bacterium
CTCTGTTAAACCTTCCGAAGTCGGCAACTTTATACGGAAAAAAGTTAAGTGGTATTTGATTATTAACTAAAAAATCTTAAAAACGACAATTGCAAATCGGAAAATATGTTAAGGAATTTTTGTTCTAAAAAAGATATATTGGTAATGTTAGGAATTAAGAATGTTGCCGTTATTCTTTTTAGCAACAAGAATACGGAGGAAAAATGAAGACTAATTTAAAAGAAAAACAAGAGTATGAAAAGATTATTGACGCAAAGGTTGCATCGCAAATTTTGGGTATTTCTCGCTCGACGGTTTACAAATTGGTAGATAAAAAACTCATTGATTATATTGAATACCCCGATGCGATACGATTTTATGAAACTGATGTTCTTAACTATCTCAAAAAACATCGTATTAAAGCGTTATAGTTTAAAGCCCTGAAGTTATTTAACTTCGGGGCTTTTCGATTTGTCTTTAACCTTCTGTAATTTCAATTAATTTTTCCTGTTTATATTTTTCGTCAATTTTTTTCTTAGGGTGAATGTCTAATTTTTCAAGACAGGCAATTCTGTCTATCAGTCCGCCTTTGCCCTGTAATGTTGTAAATGCACTATCAAATGCGGTTGAAGTCGAATTTAAACTTGTTCTTATTTTTTCAAGTTTCTCAAGAAATATAACAAGTTTTTCATACGCATTTGCTGCTGTTTTTAATATATTTTCAAGGTCTTTTGATTGGTTTTGTTGCGCCCAAATCCTGCTGATTAATTTAAGCGTTGCAAAAAGAGTGGACGGACAAACGATAAATATATTCTGTTTCATTGCGTACCGTGTTATTTCAGAATTGGAGTAAACGTAACTTGCGCAAGATTCCAATGGTAAAAACATTAACTTAAATTCCGGAGTATGTAGCCCTTCAAGAGAATTGTATTTTCCGCTTAAATCATCAATCATTCTTGTAACTTCTGCATAAAAGTATTTTAATTGTGTGTTTTTTTCGTTTTCATCATTACTATTGCAAAAATCAATAAAATTTTTAAGTGGGCATTTTGAGTCAATTATAATATTTTTATTCTCAGGTAAATATATTACTACGTCCGGTCTTGGGCGTTCGCTCGGAGCGGAAATGTCTTTGAATGTTTGCTGTGTAACGTAATTCCCTTTTTCTTCATCTTCTTTTTTATTGATAAGTCCGGCTTGTTTTAAAAGATTATCCAGTATAATTTCTCCAAATTCTCCTCTGGCTTGAGAATTTGCCTTGATTGCATTTGTTAAGTCTGTTGCTGTTGTCTTAATCGAAAGACTTTCTTTAACAAGGTTTTCAATTTTTTCTTTAATTGTCGCTGTATTGCTTTCGCCTTGCTTATTAAATTCTTCTACTTTTTCTTTGAATTGCTCAAAATTTTCTTTAATAGGTTTAAGTTTTTCTTCCAACGCTTCTCTGTTTTGTTCTCGTAGGTCACTTTGTTCGTCTTTGATAACCTTATTTGCAATTGCCGTAAAATCTTCCTTTACCATTTTTTGAAGTTCCGAGAACATCTCAAGTTTGGTTTTGTCTGCGGAGAGTTCGTTTGAAAGTTGATTTATTTTTTCAACAAGTTCTTTATTCTCTTTTTGTACATTTTCAAGGATTTCAACCTTTGCTCTGTCAGAAATACTTTGCTCAACATAATTTTCCGCTTTTTCGCTCAAAACTTTATTTTCTTGTTTTAAAACAGAACTTTCTTCTACAAGTTTTTTGATTTCTGCATTTTTTAATGCTAATCCCACAAATAACCCTGTAATAAGTGTTATTACAGAAATAATAATACTCAAAATATCCATGTTTCCCCTTTTTATTACTGAATATATTTTATCATAATGTTATGCTACGTCAAAATAGGACTGGTATTTTAATGTTTTAAAATCTGTTCTTATTTATTTTTGGTTTGTTTGGATTCAAGAAGTAATCGCAACACTAACGCCTCAAGTATAATAAAAT
>CAZKAS010000115.1:0-1938 GCA_964550875.1 uncultured Muribaculaceae bacterium
TCAAAACTCTTTAGTGCAGAAACAAATTCTTCATCTGTTATTGGTAATTGTGAGATTCTTTCTGCTTGTCTAATCATACTATGAATAGTACATCTTAATTGTGATGGTTCTAAATCCCTTTCAACAATCTCAAGTTTTTCTAAAATATATTTTTCTCTTTCGTTCAGCGTTTGATAAATGTTAATTGCCTCATTCATATAAACACCTCACTTCGATAAAAATTATATCACATATTTTTGAAATGTTTTGTCGAAATTTGTAAGATAAATAAAGATTTTATTAATTAATGCCAAATAATCTTTCTATTGACATCATTCCAGTATTTTTAATATCTTCAAATATTCCTTCAACATTAATTACAACATCATCTCTGTTTCCAAATATAACAGACATTACTTGAATTTCTTTTAGTACATCTCCATAATTAAATTTTGAGTTTTCTAATATTTCTTTTTGTTCTTCTGTTATTTGTTCTTGTAATTTTTCAATTGTTAAACCTTTAACTTCATTTACATGTATATCTTTCATTGATACCACTCCTTCAATATTAAATTTAACAAAGACATTATAACACATTTGCACAAAACTATAAAGACATTTATATAAAAAGCATTGAAGATAGCCTGCATATCGAAAATGCTCATAGCAAAATTTTAATTTTGCGTCGAATACTAATTCATTTTTTTTATGAATTATATTCGCCAGCATGGCTCAATGAGCCACAAATTGCTGTTTAGGGAAAACTCCCTAAAACCCTTTTGGCCCGCTGGGAGATGAATTTTTAATTATTTTTTCCAATTTTTCATTCATAATCATAATCATTTTCAATATCCATTTCTTGATTTTTTAATTGTAATTTTTCAATTTTTTTCATTGAATATTCTTCAACTATACAACCTGTTTCTGCTGTATAACTGCCTTTAAAAGTTAATTGATAGTTGTTATTTCTTAAAGTGTTTTTTGCATCATCAAGTCCTGAAAAATGTCTAAAAAATTCCCCGTTTTTATGCACAGTAACATTAGTATTCTTTTGATGTTCCCAATACATTATTTTTACATCATAAACTTTATTATATGTATCCTTTAACGATAGAATATCTAAAGATTGTCTTATTTTTTCTTTATCTTTACCAATATAAATATCAAAATCCATCTCTATACATTCTGAAATTAATATCCTTTTTTGGTCTGTATCTTTTGAAACAAGAGTATATCCACTTTCTCCATGATACCAAGAAAAATATTTTTCTCCAGAAAAAATAGTAAAGGTATTATCTCTGCCTTTACTAACACGAATTAAAGTTTCATCTCCTTCAAAACAACCTAATTTTATTAAATCCATCTTTGAATTTTCTTTTACTTTTAAAATCACACAATCCATATTGTTTTCTTCAATTTCTACCAAATCACAAAGTTTTTTAGGTTTTATTTTTTCACTTTTAGTTGAAATATTTATATTTTTCTTATCTAAAAAATCTTGTAATTCTAATACATTTATTGGTTCTTTGTCATACCATTCTATTGCTTCTTTTATATTATCACCCCAAGTCAATCCTTTATGATTGTGATACTCAAATAGAAAAACATTTTCATCTCTACCATTAATTGCTGCTAACCTTTGCCAATCTGAATATTCTGTGTCTTTATTCAAAATTTCAATCAAACCACATTCTTGTAAAAAGTTTTTAAATATACTGAATTCTTTTTCATTAGTAACTTTTATTACATTTGTACCTGATAAAAAGTCTATCCAGGAATAATCATAAGTTTTCAAATTTATCACCTCTTAATAATCAATATCTATTTCATTTTTATCATCTTTTGTTTGTTCTTTTTGAACCCATTTATCATAATCATTCAAAATAACTATAATATTTTTTATAATATTTTCTATAGTATCTGTGTCTTGTTAATCTACTGAAATTGAATTTTCAATAT
>CAZKAS010000116.1:0-1922 GCA_964550875.1 uncultured Muribaculaceae bacterium
GCTTCTTCCGTCTCAATGACAGCAACAAGAGTCTCCGGTGGGATCTTCTGGCTTGCCTTGACCCATTCTTCGAATTGATGGATCGCTGCTCTCATCAAAGCTTCGACTTCCGGCGTTGCTTCTTCCTGCTCATCATATTCTTCGATCTGCACTACATAATGCGGTTCATCGGCTTCATACGAGACGATCTTCGCACGTGTGATCCCTTCTACGAGAACACGCATCATACCGCCCGGCAATTTTAAAACCTGTTTGATCTCAGCAATCGTACCGATCTCACAGATATCCTCCGGCGAAGGATCGTCCACTTTGGAATCTTTTTGCGATGCTAACATGATCTGACGGTCTTGTAACATGACCGCTTCAACTGCTTCGATCGATTTGGCTCTGCCAACGTCCAAATGAAGCATCATATAAGGAAATACCAACAGTCCTCGTAGCGGGAGCATTGGTATCGTTCTGATATTCGTCATATTTTACCTCCTTGAAAATGATTCAGCCGAATAGTATGCTCTTGATACAAAAGCAATAATACTCTCTCATTTTCCTGCTTGTATATTATAAACGAATTTTGACTTTTGTTCAATCACTCTCATTTTATTGTATCAGCTATACGCTTTTTTATACTTTTGAAATATCTTCCATTCAGTCTTCTTAAGCGCAGAAAAACGGTCTTGGAATATTCCAAGACCGTTTTTACCGTTATGCCGATTCTTCTTTGGAAAGCTTACTTTCATCACGAACAAGAATCGGATCTTTCTTATCTTTTACAACATCTTCCGAAACAATACATTTTACGACATCTTTTTCCGACGGTACTTCATACATGACATTACACATAATATCTTCGATGATCGCTCGCAAACCGCGCGCCCCCGTCTTACGTTTGAGTGCTTCTTGCGCGATCGAGCGAAGCGCACCTTCTTCGAATTCGAGCGTAACATGATCCAATTCCAAGAACTTCTGGTACTGTTTCGTAAGTGCATTTTTCGGTTCTTTTAAGATGCGGACGAGTGCTTCTTCATCCAATGATTCAAGTGTTACCATAACAGGCAAACGACCGATGAATTCAGGAATCAAGCCGAACTTGAGCAAGTCTTCCGGAAGTACGTTTTTGAGTACTTCTTTCCGATCTTGTTCTTGCTTGCTTATGATCTCCGCACCGAATCCCATGTTCTTTTTGCCGGTACGCGCACCGATGATTCTCTCGATACCATCGAATGCCCCACCGCAGATGAACAGGATATTGGTTGTATTGATCTGAATGAACTCTTGGTGCGGATGTTTGCGTCCACCTTGCGGAGGTACACTGGCAACCGTACCTTCGAGTATCTTGAGAAGTGCCTGCTGGACTCCTTCACCCGATACATCACGTGTGATCGATGGGTTTTCGGACTTACGAGCGATCTTATCAATCTCATCGATATAGATAATACCCTTTTCCGCCTTCTCCACATCATAATCCGCAGCTTGAATCAATTTTAAAAGGATATTCTCAACATCCTCACCGACATAACCGGCTTCTGTCAAGCTCGTTGCGTCAGCGATCGCAAACGGCACATTGAGGATTCTGGCAAGCGTCTGCGCCAGAAGCGTCTTGCCGCTCCCCGTCGGTCCAAGCATCACAATGTTGGACTTCTGAAGCTCTACATCATCTACCTTCGCACCCATATTGATGCGCTTGTAGTGATTGTACACGGCAACCGCCAGATTCTTCTTCGCCGCCTCTTGACCGATCACATATTGATCTAAGATCTGCTTGATGTCTCTTGGTTTCGGAAGTTCCTTGAACTCACCGGACACCGTTTCATTCAGTTCTTCTTCTACAATTTCATTACACAGCTCGATACACTCATCACAGATATAAACCCCCGGTCCTGCGACCAGTTTTTTTACCTGATCCTGCGTCTTGCCGCAGAACG
>CAZKAS010000117.1:0-1359 GCA_964550875.1 uncultured Muribaculaceae bacterium
CTTGACCTTATCGCTCAGCGCAGAGTTTTCAATCAGACGCACAATGTCAGGCAAATTGCGATTGCCATCATGGCTATGCGTGTGACCGCCATGGCTGTGCGAGTGCGTATGCCCGCCATGCGAATGGTGATGGTGGTCATGTCCATGATCATGCGGATGAAGCTTGTGCCACAAGCTGTGAAAAACAGAGTGTGAATGACTGTGACCGTGATGGTGCGTATGATCACTATTCGTCGGCTCTACATCAAGATGCGTTGCCGCGATCCCGCATTTGTCCACTGGCTCACATACGAAACGATATTCATCGGCAATGCCGAGCTTCGTAAATTCTTTTTCCAGCACAGCAAGCGAAACACCCGCATCTACGAATGCCCCCAGGAGCATATTCCCGCTGATGCCCGAAAAACAATCCAAGTAAAGTGCCTTCATCTTAGTCCCCCATCTGATTGATGATCGTTGCCAAGCGTCCTGCGCCAAAGCCGTTGTCTATATTAACGACTGCAACACCTGCCGCACAACTGTTGAGCATACACAAAAGAGCCGACAAGCCGTTAAAATTCGCCCCATAGCCTACACTCGTCGGGACCGCGATGATCGGTTTGTCTGCCATACCGCCCACGACGCTGGCAAGCGCACCTTCCATGCCGGCAACCACGATAATAACATTTGCTTTCATAATCAGATCATACTGTGCCAACAGTCTGTGAATACCCGCTACACCGACATCGAAGACACGCACAACACGGTTGCCCATGACTTCTGCCGTAAGCGCCGCCTCTTCCGCAACGGGAATATCGCTTGTGCCTGCTGTCATAACCAATACAAACTTATCTTCATTGATCGGTTTTCTGTCCTGATACAGATAGATCAAACGTGCATCCTCATTATACAACGCTTCCGGTACGATCTTTTTGACCTCTTCGTAGACGTCTTTGCCCGCCCGCGTTGCCAAAATATTTTTGTTATGTGCAGACAATCTTTTTACGATCTCTACGACCTGCGGTGTTGTCTTGCCTTGACAAAACACAACCTCTGGGAAACCTTGTCGAACGGCACGATGATGATCGATCTTTGCAAACCCAAGTTCTTCATACGGTACTGTTTTGAGCTTGCCTACCGCATCTGCCTCCGACATCTCTCCCGCTTGGAATTTTTTCAATATATCTGTAATACGTTGTTCGTCCATCTTATTATCTCCTAACCGCGTACCTGCTGTGCTACGCTTTTACCGTATATATTGAACATAATATAGCATAAATCCTGTTTTAATCATCGCTTTCTGATGAATAAATCGAATCATATCTCTTTATTGGAGCGTACTTTTCTTTTGCGCGGCAGCCGTTAGCATCTCTTGTGCAT
>CAZKAS010000117.1:1369-1916 GCA_964550875.1 uncultured Muribaculaceae bacterium
TCATAAATCCTGTTTTTCCGCTGAATAAATCAACCTGCCGTAAGATCGGCTATTGCAAGGTTCGCTTTTTCTCCTCTGCTGCTCGCAGCATCTCTTCTGCATGACGCAAAGACAACTCCGTAATAGAACCTGCCGTCAAGCGCGCCAACTCTTCTATGCGCTCATTGCCCGCCAGACATCTGACACGGCTGATCGTCTCTTCTTGATTCTCTTGTTTTTCTACATACAGATGTATATCGGCATAGCACGCGATCTGTGGCAAATGTGTAATACACAATACCTGCTTATGCGATGCGATCACCGCAATCCGCTCGGCAACCATCTGCGCCGTCTGCCCACCGATGCCGGTATCGATCTCATCAAGCACCATCGTCTGCACTTCATCCTGCCAATTCCCGATGGCTTTGATCGCGATTGCAAAGCGTGAAATCTCCCCGCCCGACGCTACCTTCTGAATCGGTTCGGGATTTTGCCCCAAGTTCGATGAGAATAGGATCGTAACCAAGTTATTGCCGGTTGCCGTATACGATTCCGTCTCAGCCACATC
>CAZKAS010000118.1:0-1915 GCA_964550875.1 uncultured Muribaculaceae bacterium
AATAAAGGATTTAATAACATAAAATAATTTAGAGTACGTGATATGAGATTGCCCCCTGAAGGGGCGCATAGCGCTCCATTTTTGTTTTTTAGGTTTAAAAAAGTTTATATTAATAATGTAAAAGTTTAAGTAAGTTCATATTTGTTTAATAAATATCCATGATTTTTGGTAGTTCAATATAAAAACAACCAACTTATTTTACCGCAATCGATTGACTTGTGTGGTAAAATAAGTAAAAAAATATATTACTTAATTATTATTTAAATAAGAAAATTAACTTAATTTGCTTAACATTTTAACATTTGTCTCACTTCTGTCTCATTTTCTGTCTCATTTGTGTCTCATTTTTGTAATATAAACAAAAATATAGTGTATAATATATATAGGAGATGAATAGATATGTTTAATAAAGTTGAAGATACAAGAACAGAATTTAAAGAAATATTAAATGATAAATTGGAAAATGAAATAGTAGGTTTTCTAAATACAAATGGAGGTAATTTATATATCGGTATAAATAACAATTCAGAAGTTATTGGTATAAAAGATAATATAGATAAAGTCCAATTAGAAATCAAAGATAGACTAAAAAATAATATATTACCAAGTACACTAGGACTATTTGATATTGAAATAGAAAATATCGATGGTAAAAATATTATTCATATATCTGTAGCTGGAGGTATAGAAAGACCTTATTATATAAAGAAAAAAGGAATGACTCCGGAAGGTTGTTTTATAAGAATTGGTAGTTCAACAGAAAAAATGAGTGAAGAACAAATTAGACATTTATATTCTAATAGAACTAGAAATTCAATTAGAAATATTGTATCACCAATACAACAATTAACTTTTTCTCAATTAAAAATTTATTATGAAGAAAATGGATATACAATAAATGATAATTTTCTAAGGCAATTGGATTTTGTAATGGAAGATGGAAAATATAATTATTTGGCATATCTTTTATCTGATAATAACAATGTATCTATTAAAGTAGCAACTTATTCTGGAAGCGACGCATATGACTTAATAGAAAATGAAGAATATGGATTTTGTTCTTTAATAAAAGCAACTAAAAAAGTTATTGATAAGTTCGATCTTATAAATAAAACTTTTTCAAAAATAACAGGCGCTGAAAGAAAAGAACTAAAAATGTTTGATAAAGTAGCAATTAGAGAGGCAATAGTAAACGCAATTGTTCATAATAAATGGGAATTAGAAAATCCTCCAAAATTTGAAATATTTAGTGATCATATTTCTATTACATCAACAGGTGGGTTACCAAGTGAAGTAACTAAAGAAGAATTTTTAATGGGATATTCATTCCCTAGAAATCCTGAACTCATGAGAGTATTTAAAGATTTAGATTTAGTTGAACAATTAGGTACAGGAATAATAAGAATATTAAGGGTATACGATAAAGACGTTTATGAATTCACTCCAAATTTCATAAGAGTAAACTTCAAATTTAATGAATATAATAGTCTGATAGATAATAATATTATAAAAAATAATGATTTAAATGAAACTCAAAACAAAGTATTACAATTGATAAAAGAAAATAGTAGAATAACTCAAAAAGAAATGATGGGTAGTTTAAATGTTGCTAGGGCAACCATTACTAGAACTATAAGTTATTTAAAAGAAAATGGGTATATTGATAGAATTGGATCTGATAGAGATGGATATTGGAGATTATTGAAATAGATTTTTCTAGATACCAAATTCAGATACTAAATTCAAAAAATAAAGGTATTTTTATAAACTTTAGAAAATTTATATAAAAGAAAAATTCTTGTTTTGTAAGACTTTAATTGATTATTAAATTGTTACGGACTGATAATAATATTTCCCCCTGAAATCCCGTCTATATGGCGGGATACTTTGTTTATAAGGGCTTTTAGCCATTTCA
>CAZKAS010000119.1:0-1915 GCA_964550875.1 uncultured Muribaculaceae bacterium
CGGCGCTGTTTTCGAGGGCAACAATCCCTATCTGGCCATTGTGAACGACCAAAAGCACGGCGTCAATGTGGAGAGTCCCCTATCCACCATCGTTGAGGCAATGATGATTGCGCTGCGTTCCACGAATTTCGGTGACAACATCGAAGTGAATGTCAAGGCAGTGTTTGAAGGCCAGCTGGCCGCCCTGGCCAGACTGCTGCGGCCGTACTTTGAGGCCGATGCCAAGCGCGTTGGTAATCAGGCATCTACGGCGAAAGGAGTGGTGTGATGCAGGATCTCATCCAGTTGGACGGCCGGTATTATAATGCCGCCATCTCCTCGCTGAAGCGAACGCAAAACATCACTGACGGTGAGAATGCTGGCCGCACAAAGCCCCCGCTGGCAGAGATGATCCGCGATATCGTTGGAACATTCGTGTCCTACACTGCGGTTTTTGAAATCAAGAGCGGCGATGTGGACGAATACGACGATATGGTGGCAACACTGTCCCAGCCTGTGGATTATATCCCCGTGGTCATGCCATACGGGCAAGGGACACTTTCCTTCAATGCCTATGTGACTAAGGTGGAGGATGAACTTATCAACAATATCGGCGGTGTCAGACGCTGGGGCCATTGCACAGTGACTTTCACCCCGATGAAAGCACAAATCCGCCCGTGATGGCGGTGCCCGAATTGGGCACCGCCACTGGCGGAGAAAGGAGGTGGCTTTGTGCCCGACCTGACTATTACATACAGAGATGAACCTGTTGGCTCCAGAGAGGCGACCACGCCCTCTGTAAATAGCCTTCAGGATTTTGCCACACTTGGACACATCTTGCTCACTGGGAATACGGCCCCGCAGCACGCCACCTTTGAGGATGACTATTGGGTACTGGGCAAGGATTACAAGCTCTTTCCGGATTCACCCAAGGGCCTGACATGGGGCCTGTTCAGCAAGCAGATCAGCGGGGCGGATGGAACCTTTTCCACTCCGATCACGCTGGTGCTGGCGCTGTCAGATCTGTTCAGCGCCATCGGGTTGACTCTGTGCTTTGATCCCTACGGCCCTACCTGGTGCTGTGATCTTCAGATCCAGTGGTGGCGTTCGGGTGAAGTGATCCGGACGAAGGACTTCACCCCTGATGGGTGGCAGTATGTTTGCTACGAGGAAGTCCGCAATTTCGACATGGTGACCATCACCTTCCGGAAGATGTCCCATGCCTATCGATTCCTTAAGCTGCAGTCTTTGACCTACGGCATTACCCGAATATTCGACCGCGAGGAATGCTACAGTACAGATCTATTCCAGGACACAGATCTTTTGAGTGACACAGTTTCCGTCAACACACTGGATTTTGTTCTGCGGAACAAGTCTGCAGTGGATTTTCTGTTCCAGCGCCGGCAGATTCTCCAGGCACAGTACGGCACGGAGCTGCTGGGAGTCTACTACATTTCCTCGGCCGAAAAGGTGGGCAGCAATCGATACTACATTCACGCTGTTGACCTGGTGGGCCTGGCCGAAATGGCCGCCGATCATCCTGGCGGACTATATGAGGGCATCCGCGCCGAAGCTCTTGCTGCCGAGATACTGGGCGACGATATCGCTTGGGACATGGATGAAGAACTGAAGGATGTTCTGATCTATGGGCACCTTGCAAAAGCAAGCCGGCGGGAAAATCTGCGTCAGCTGGCCTTTGCCCTCAGTGCCATGGTCTGCACCGGGCATCGATCTCGTATTCAGATTAGCCGACTCAGTCGGGCAAAGTTGATGGGATCGTTCGATAATCCCAAAGGATATGAGAACGGTTCGATCTCTACCGGAACGCTGATCACTGCGGTCAGTGTGACCGCCCATAGCTACCTGAAAAGCGAAGAGCCCACCAACCTGTACGAAGATGTCCTCACAGGCGATGAACTTCTGGAGTTCTCTGATC
>CAZKAS010000120.1:0-1869 GCA_964550875.1 uncultured Muribaculaceae bacterium
GCCTTGAACCTGTCCAAATCATTCACAACCTGGCTGCCAAAGAAGGTCGTTCCATCCTCCAGCGTAGGCTCGTAAATCACAACGGAAGCACCCTTACCCTTGATGCGCTTCATAACGCCCTGAATGCTGCTCTGGCGGAAATTATCAGAATTGCTCTTCATGGTCAGCCGGTACACGCCAATGGTTATGTTCTTTCCCTGTTTGGCGTCATAGTCGTTGTTCTCTGCATAGCCGGAGTAGCCTGCCTTTTGCAGTGCACGATTGGCAATATAATCCTTTCGAGTGCGATTGGAATCCACAACGGCTGCAATCAGATTCTCAGGAACGTCAGCATAGTTAGCTAACAACTGCTTAGTATCCTTGGGCAAGCAGTAACCGCCATAACCAAAGGAAGGATTGTTATAGTGATTACCGATGCGCGGATCCAGACATACGCCCTCAATGATTTGCTTGGTGTTAAGTCCTTTCATCTCGGCATAGGTATCCAGCTCATTAAAGTAACTCACGCGCAGGGCAAGATAAGTGTTGGCGAAGAGCTTGACGGCCTCCGCTTCCGTAAAACCCATAAACAGGGTATCTACATTTTTCTTGATAGCGCCGTCCTGCAGCAGCGCAGCAAAGGTGTGCGCCGCTTCCATCAGACGTTCATTGGTCAGATCAGTACCCACAATGATGCGGCTGGGATACAGATTATCATAGAGCGCCTTGGATTCGCGTAGGAATTCAGGGCTGAACAGAATATTCTGGCTGCCCGTCTTTTCCCGGATGGACGCCGTGTAGCCCACGGGAATCGTGGACTTGATAATCATGATAGCCTTGGGGTTGACTTCCATGACTAGCTGAATGACAGATTCCACCGCGCTGGTATCGAAAAAATTCTTCTGGCTGTCATAGTTTGTTGGTGCAGCAATGACAACGAAGTCAGCGTCCGCATAGGCCGCGCGACCATCCAGCGTTGCAACCAGATTTAGTTCTTTCTCAGCCAGATACGTTTCTATATAGTCATCCTGAATGGGGCTTTTGCGATTATTAATCATTTCCACTTTTTCAGGAATAATGTCAACCGCTTTCACCTCATGATGCTGTGCCAGCAGGACAGCAATAGACAGTCCCACATAACCAGTGCCAGCAATCGCAATCTTCATCTTTGCCATTTCCTCTCTATTCTTCATTTGGTGTATCACCATTTCATTCCGATCGCATCCAGCAGCCTGACCCGTTCGACAGGCATAGCGCGTTCTGTTCCTTCATTTTTCTTACGGTTGGCCCGCTGATTGACCAGCCATACGCCCAGGGCGCGGCCATCCTCGGTAACGAAATTCTTGCGCACAGCCAGGTTGCCGTTGGCCTGGTAGTAGGCGCGGGCGGCGCTGTACCACTGCAGCCAGCGGTCGTCCTTCACGTCGCCCCAGTACATGCCCAGGGCGTCCAGCTGGGCAATCTGCTCCGGGGTCAGGCTCCGACCAGGAACAACACCCCGGCGGACGGATCGCATGGTGAAAATCCATTGTCCCAGCGCCGTTCCATCACTCGTTTTGTAGTCAGCAGGTACTAGCAAATCGCCATGTTCCTCATAGTAGCTTCTGGCGTGGGTTAGCTTGGCGTCCCAGCGCTTGTCCAAACAGTCCCAGACCATCCCAATCTGCTCCAATCTGGCAAGCTGCTTTTTTTCTTTATCGCTCAGCACATCAAGCCGCTGATGCTTTAGGCGCATACGCACAATCCACTTGCCCAGGGCAAAGCCCTGCTCATCCACATAGTTGCTTGGAATGTCCAGATTCCCGTGCCTGTCAAGATAACACTCAGCCTGGGCAAAGTGCTCCTCCCACGCCGCATCGGTAAAGCTGTCCCACACAATGCCCAGGGCCT
>CAZKAS010000121.1:0-1851 GCA_964550875.1 uncultured Muribaculaceae bacterium
TTTTGGGAGGAAATAAAAATGCCAGTACAATTACGTTCTAAGTTAATAAAAAAAGAGCAATTAAAATCAGACATATTTAAATTTTCTTTATCTGCTAAAGAAATTACAGATATAGCAAAACCAGGACAATTTATAGAAATAAGAGTAACAGAAGGACTGGACCCATTTTTGCGAAGACCAATTAGTATATATAATATGGATAAGGAAAATGGAATTTTAGAAATAATATTTAGAGTTCAAGGAAAAGGAACAGAAATTTTAGCAAGAAAAAAAGAAGAAGATTTAATAGATATAATTGGACCATTAGGATATGGAACATTTAAATATGAAGAATATAAAAATATAGCAATACTTGGAGGAGGAATAGGAGTATTTCCACTTTATGAGCTTGCAAAAAATGCTTCAAAAACTGCAAATGTAAATACATACTTAGGATTTAGAGATAAAGAAGCACTGCTATTAGAAAAAGAATTTGAAGAAGTATCAAATAAACTAGTAATTACAACAGATGATGGAAGTTACAAAATACATGGATTTGCAATAAATGAATTAAAAAAAGACATAGAAAAAGAAAAAATAGATGCAATATTTGCATGTGGACCATTACCACTACTTAAAGCAGTACAGGAATTAGCAAAAGAAAAAAATATTCCATGCCAAATATCATTAGAAGAAAGAATGGGATGTGGGCTTGGAGTATGCTTAGGATGCGCAGTAGAAGTAGCAACAGGAGGCTATGAACATGTATGTAAACAAGGTCCAGTATTTGATAGTAAAAAAGTGATAATTTAAAAATGGGGAAAAAGAATAAGAGGTGTTGAATTTATGAATACAGAAGTTAATTTTGCAGGTATTAAAATGAAAAATCCTGTTACAGTTGCATCTGGTACTTTTGGATATGGAAGAGAGTACAGTCAGTTTTTTGATTTAAGTAAATTAGGTGGAATTATTACAAAGGGTACTTCTTTAAAACCACGTGATGGTAATAAGCCATCTAGAATTTGCGAGACTCCAAGTGGAATGTTAAATAGTATTGGACTTCAAAATCCTGGAGTTGAATATTTTCTACAATATGATTTGCCTTGGCTAAAAAAACAAGATATTGCAGTGATAGTCAATGCTTGTGGAAGTACAATAGAAGATTATGTTGAAGTTTGTAAAATATTAAATAAAGCAGATATAGATGGAGTGGAACTTAATTTGTCTTGCCCAAATGTTAAGGCTGGGTGTTTAGCATTTGGAACTACATATGAAGGTGTAAAGGAAGTTACAAGTAGAGTTAGAAAGGTTTTGGATAAGCCTTTAATAGTAAAGCTGACTCCTAATGTAACAGATATAACACTTCCGGCAAAGGCTGCAGAGGATGCAGGTGCTGATGGGGTTTCTTTAATTAATACTTTACTAGGTATGAGTATTAATATAAATACAAGAAGGCCATATTTAGCTAATAATACAGGTGGACTTTCTGGACCTGCTGTAAAACCAGTTGCTGTAAGAATGGTATATCAAGTTGCACAAGCTATAAACATTCCAATCTTAGGAATGGGTGGAATTATAAATGGTGATGATGCAATAGAATTTATGCTTGCAGGTGCAACAGCTGTATCAATAGGTGCAGGAAACTTTATAGATCCATATACAAGTGTAAACACTATAAAAGGAATAGAAGATTATATGCAAAAACATAATATAGAAAAGATAGAAGATATTGTAGGCAAGGTTAAAATGAATTAAAATTTTGTCAAAAAAGTATTTACAATTAATATAAATATGTTATAATATAAATAAGAAAACAAGGAAACCACAAGAGTGGTTGCCATCAAGGTTTAAAATCACATCTCAATGGCGTGT
>CAZKAS010000122.1:0-1849 GCA_964550875.1 uncultured Muribaculaceae bacterium
AAAAATACTATCTACAATATAGAATATCCTGATGTAACTACAAAAACCATGTTTGATTACAATTATGGTAAAGATTTGAAAAGTTTTTTATTAAAATGGTTTTAAATAATCTTTTTGTACTAAACTCATGATATAAATATTTTTTTTGAAAGAAATGGTTAGTATGAAAAGTACAATATATAGAAATTTGTTATTAATGACATTAGTTATTTCGTCGTATGTCGGATTATTATTTTTTATTTCAAATGAAGGTTTAAAAAATCCAACATCACTTCCTCGCCATAGAGCAATTGATGCAGAAATGATGGAACATTCTGTAGATTTTTCCGAGGCGGATTTCAGTGAAATACAGCTAAATAGAAATTTGATTGACTTGAAGTAGAATGTAAAAATAATACAAAATGGACGGAATTATAAAATGACCGTCTGTTTTTTTTGTCTGAAATTGCAAAAATATGTAAGTTTTGTTCTAAAATAAAACTTGATTGAAAGGCTTTATCCGATATAATAAAAATGAGAAATGCAGAACATTTTGAAGAAGGAGAAATAAAGTGGCAATTCAAATAACAAAAGAAGTTCAAGATATGTGTTGCATTTGCAAGGGTGCAAAACATGAACCTGCTCCAATTCCTCAAGAAGGAGAATGGACAAAGGTTAAGAAGATTGAACAAATTTCAGGTTTAACACACGGCTGCGGCTGCTGCGCACCGCAACAAGGTACTTGCAAACTTACATTAAATGTAAAAGAAGGTATTATTCAAGAAGCTTTGATAGAAACTTTAGGTTGCTCGGGCATGACTCACTCTGCAGCAATGGCAGGAGAAATTCTTCCCGGAAAAACAATTCTTGAAGCATTGAATACAGACCTTGTTTGTGACGCAATTAACGTTGCAATGAGAGAATTATTCTTACAAATCGTATATGGAAGAACACAAACAGCTTTTTCAGAAAACGGATTACCGATTGGTGCAGGACTTGAAGATCTTGGAAAAGGACTTCGTTCACAAGTTGGTACAATTCATTCAACAAAAGAAAAAGGTGCAAGATATTTGGAACTTGCAGAAGGCTATATCCTTGAATTGGGATTAGATGCAAATAATGAAGTAATTGGCTACAAGTTTATTCATCTTGGCAAATTCACAGCCGCACTTAAAAAGGGTGTTGACTATAAAACAGCATTTGAAAGCAATGTCGGCACATACGGCAGATTTGCAGATGCAGTTAAAGTTATAGACCCCAGAAAAGAATAAGAGGTGTAAAATGGTAGAATTCGAAGGAAAAGACAGACGTGAGGCTACTATTGAAGCCGCACTTAAAGAATATGGAATTGCTTCATTGGAAGAAGCAAAAACAATTTGTGATGAAAAAGGTATCAACGTTGAAGAAATCGTAAAGGGTATCCAACCTATCGCATTTGAAAACGCAGTATGGGCATATACTTTGGGCTGTGCTATTGCACTTAAAAAAGGTATTAAAAAGGCTGCAGATGCAGCAGAAGCAATCGGTTTGGGTTTACAAGCATTTGCTGTTCCCGGTTCTGTTGGTGATGTGAGAAAAGTTGGTATCGGTCACGGTAATCTCGCAGCTATGCTTTTGAGAGAAGAAACAAAATGTTTCTGTTTCCTTGCTGGTCATGAATCATTTGCCGCTGCAGAAGGTGCTATAGGTATTGCAAGAAATGCTAATAAAGTAAGACAAGAACCCTTGAGAGTTATCTTGAACGGACTTGGAAAAGATGCAGCTTATATCATTTCAAGAATTAACGGATTTACTTCTGTTGAAACAGAATATGATTATAAGACATGCGAATTAAAAGTAGTAAAAGAAACTCCTTTCTCAGACGGAGAAA
>CAZKAS010000123.1:0-879 GCA_964550875.1 uncultured Muribaculaceae bacterium
AATTTGAGGAGCCGTGCAATTATCCGGCTGGCACCAAGGTGATCTATGTAGTGACCAGTATCGGAGATGGCATCAAGCACCGCAGTCAGGAAGCATTTGCGCAGGGGGATTATGTGCAGGGGATGATTTGTGATGCGATCGCGGATTCGCTGCTGTTTTCGATGGAAGATCAGGTGCAGGAGGCATTGAAGCGTATCTGCGGCAATCATGGAGTGGGCATCGCCAAACGGATGGAGGCACCGCATGATCTGCCGATGGAGGTGCAGAAAACGGCATGGGAAGCGCTGCAGCTGGAAGCACATTTCGGAATCCGGATCAGCAGCGGTTTCATGTTTGATCCGGTCAAAACATCGTGTCAGGTGTACGTGACAACGGAGGATAGCGCGCTGTTTCGTGCGCAGCATGACTGCAGTACCTGTCCGAATGTTACCTGCAGGATGAGAAAGGCCTGAAAGACAGCATGTTCTGATAAAAGAAAATTCTGATAAGAAAAAACAATATTTATCCTGGTTTTCGAAAAAAAGTACAAGTACTGAAAGTGGAAAAAAATATAATAGTAGTAAAAAAGCGAAAGCGGGGATCGGAACATGAAAAGAGATATGAAGGCCTGGAAAGAAGAAGTGCTTGCGCAGAAAACGAAAAAGGCGATGCCGATTTTGTCTTTCCCGGGTATACAGCTGATGGGAGCTACGGTAGAAGATCTGGTGAGAAGTGCAGAACTGCAGGCCACCTGTATGGAGACGATTGCGAAGAAGTATGATATGGGAATGGCAGTAAGTCTGATGGATCTTTCGGTGGAAGCAGAGGCGTTTGGCAGTGCAGTACATTACAGCAAAGAGGATGTGCCGACGGTGCATGATGCGCTGATCCATGATGAAG
>CAZKAS010000123.1:889-1836 GCA_964550875.1 uncultured Muribaculaceae bacterium
ATGTGTGGAGGGAATCCGAAAAGCCTGTGAAAGAATCACAGACAGACCGGTGTTTGCAGGTATGATCGGACCGTACTCCCTGGCAGGAAGACTGCTTGATATGACAGAGATCATGATCCTGTGCTATGAAGAGCCGGAACTGGTAGAGACGGTTCTTGAGAAAGTGACGGAGTTCCTCTGTGCGTATGCGAATGCATTCAAAGAAGCGGGTGCGAATGGTATCATGATCGCAGAGCCGGCAGCCGGACTGCTCTCTCCGAATTTGATCAATGAATTTTCTACTCCGTATATCAACAAGATCCGTGAAGCAGTGGAATCCGATGATTTCCTGGTATTTTATCACAACTGCGGAAATGTTGAGCCGCTGATGCAGCAGATGAAAGAGATCGATGCACAGGCATACAGCTTCGGAAATGCGATCGATATCGAAAAAGCACTGGAAGTGATTCCGCAGGATCGTATCGTGATCGGCAATATCGATCCGGCTGGTACGCTGCGAAACGGCACACCGGATCAGATCCGGACAGAAACACTTCAGCTGCTGGAACGCTGCTCCAAGTATCCGAATTTTGTCATTGCGTCCGGATGTGATATCCCGCCGATGACACCGTTTGAAAATCTGGATGCCTTTTTTGGTGCAGTGGAAGAATTTTATCAATAAAATCAGAATCACAAAAAATCAGAATCACAACTTATTGCCGGTACTGACGCGGAGTCAGGCCGGTATATTTTTTGAAGACGCGGGAAAAGTAGCTCTGGTCTTCGAATCCGACGGCAATGGCGATATCGACAATGCTGTAGTCTGTGTTGCCGAGCAGCCGTTTGCTCTCTTCGATGCGGACCATGTTCAGGTATTCTTTGAAGGAAGAGCCTGTGGACTGT
The DNA here is from genome assembly GCA_964550875.1 of uncultured Muribaculaceae bacterium. GTDB lineage: Bacteria > Cyanobacteriota > Vampirovibrionia > Gastranaerophilales > Gastranaerophilaceae > RUG841. The sequence continues at coordinate 1,772 of CAZKAS010000123.1, forward strand.
TTGAATACGGAGGAAAAATAAGCCGGATTCAAATGCACATGTGCGGCTACGCTCTCCAGCGTAAG
>CAZKAS010000124.1:0-1785 GCA_964550875.1 uncultured Muribaculaceae bacterium
TATCTTTAAAAGACTTTGGAGCTATATAGCTTTTATTTAACATTATACTTTCCCCCTAACTGCGACGCTTAAAATTTTGGATTTACCGTCAGGAGCTCTAAATTCATCACGATTAAAACTTGTAACGATATTTCCTTCCGAAAAGACATAAATTTTATCGCTTACATTTAAAAGCTCATCAATCTCTGAGGATATAAACATCACTCCGATTCTTTTTTCCGGATCAGGATTGTCTGCAAGCTGACGCACTTTTTGATATATTTCAAACTTTGCACCTACGTCAATTCCATTTGTAGGTTCGTCAAGAATAAGCAGCTTAATATTATCAATAGCAATGGATCGGCCGATAATAATCTTTTGAATGTTTCCGCCTGACAGACTTGAAATTGCCTGCTGTGCAGAATTATATTTCACATCGGTTTTTTGCAGAACTTCTTCAGAAAACTTCCTCGAAAGAGGTCTGTCTACTATTCCGAGAATACCCCTTGCAAGCTTGCTTCTTAAGAACAGATTTGAAATATTATCTACAAGAGATAAACTCTTAAACATCCCGTTCGCACGCAGCTCAGGAGTCATAATCATGCCCTTATCGATCATCTCACGAGTATTGTTCTTTGTAATCGTTTCTCCTGCAAAGATATAACTCTTTTCGGCCTTTCGCAGTCCCATAAGCATTTCGGCACATTCGGTTCGTCCTGAACCGACCAGCCCGTAAAAGCCAACGACCTCACCCTGATGTACTTTAAAATTTAGACTATGTTCTCTACCGTCATATGTTGCTTTATCTACATCAAGCACAACCGGGAGCTCATTAAAATTCTTTGCTTCAACCGTAACATCTCCATGTTGTTTTCCGGTTCTTAGCATTGCCGAAATAACCTTCTCTGTAGTGAGATTCTTCGTGTCATCAAGAAGCGTTCTTTTTCCGTCGGTTAAAACAAGAATTCTATCAGAAATCGCAAATAGTTCTTCAATTTTATGTGAAATGAAAATAACCGCAATATCCATGGTATTTTTCAAATTCTTTACAAACTCCAGAAACGGGCCAACTTCTCTTTCGCCAAGTGATGCCGTCGGCTCGTCTAAAATCAACACCTTAGGATTGTTATAAAAAGCACGCATGATTTCAATCATTTGCTTTTCACCTGCTCCCAATTGATCTACGGGAACATTAAGTGGTACATTCTGGTTCAGCTTTTTCTCAATTTCCAAAGCAATTTCATATGTCTTCTTCTCATCTATCAATCCAAGTGCATTTCTTGGTTCATTGCCGAGAACAATATTCTGTGCACCTGTCAAATATCCGGAAAGGTTTCTTTCTTGATATACCATCCCGATGCCTGCACGCATTGACTCAGTTGTATTTTTAAACCTTACTTTCTCACCCTGAAAGTAAATATCGCCTTCATCAATAGAGTATTTTCCGGTAAGCATCTTGCAAAATGTACTCTTGCCGGCACCATTTTCACCGATAATAGCAATAATTTCTCTGTTGTAAACTTCAAAATCCACATGGTCAACTGCTGTAAAATTACCAAACACTTTAGTCGCCCCGTCAAATTTTAGTATAGGTTCCATGTCATGTTTTCCTCTCTAACCGGTAGTCTTGTTTGATAATATATTAACTCATATCAATACAAAAAAGAAATACAAAACAATTATACAAATTGATAACTAATAAATATAAAAATGTTTTTTGTTTACATCTATGCTACAAAAACGGCAGCCTATTTGGGTCTCCAAATTTTCTTGGGGTCAGAAATTTTTAATGACTATTTTTAGGGG
>CAZKAS010000125.1:0-1756 GCA_964550875.1 uncultured Muribaculaceae bacterium
GCGCACAAGAAGCCAAAAATCTTGCGGATACCTACGTACCTGCTGATGCACAATACTCAATTCTGATGAATGACAAAAAAGATCTGATCTTTTATTATCACTCCGATACCGATAACTATAAAGTAAAATTCGATAAGAAAAACGAATTTATCCGAGCCTTATACATCGAAAAAATCATCCCACCAAAATCCACCTCCGTCAAGCTGAGTGATATTGATGCTATGAATATCCTGGAAGCAACGTATCCCGATGCCAAGCTAACACGTATCACTCGTTTTAACGAACCGGAGCAAACATTCTACAATCTCGAATTTACCTTTGACGGCGGAACAGGTGATATGAATATCCTTGCCGCCGATGGCACGATCATAGACACCACATTATTGTATGACAAATAAGAGCAAAAGCTAACTCGAATTGAGTTAGCTTTTTTGTTTGATAAGCCATCGTATCACACGATGCGGTAACAGACGCATCAAATAGGCGATCCACCGCCAACGACTCGATACATAGATATGCTCGCATCTCGTTTCTACTGCGCGCCAAACATACTCTGCCGCCTCATCTGACGATATCCGCCAAAACGAGCTTGCCTGCCCCATCGCCGTATCAACGAATCCCGGCTGATAATCCGTCACTACAATCGGACAATTATGATTCGCGGCAACGATACGAAGACTCTCTGCATAGCTTGATATATATGCCTTCGACGCCCCATAGGCAGGTGTACCGATCCCACGAACCCCTGCGATCGATGATGCACAAATCATCTGTCCTTCGCCTTGTTTTAAGAAATATTCCATCACCGTATGTGCCGCATCGGTGAATCCTACCACATTCGTCATGACCGTCTCTTGTTCCTTGGCAATATCATATTCAAGATTGCGATACCCAACACCTGCACATAAGAATACAACCTCGATCTTCCCCGCATCCTTTAAAATATGCTTAAGAGACTCTACACGATCTTTACCGGCCATATCATATACCGCATAATCAAAACCTTCTTGTAACTCTTCTCGGAGCGATAGCAACAGATTTTCACGCCTACCAAGCCCGACAACCTCCCATCCACGCTGATAAAACAGCTTCGCAGCAGCACATCCGATCCCACTTGTTGCACCGATAATCAAAATTTTACCCAACGATAGACCCTCCAAAAAATTTTAATGAAATTTATAATTTTCTTATTGACTTTTTCCCTATCACACTGATAAGATATGTATACATAACAAAGGAGTGTGATGACCGTGAAAAAAAGATTATTGACATTAGCCCTCGGAATCTCTATGATCGCAACCTCTGCCGTAGCGTTCGCTATGACGCAGCAAGATGCCAAAAATCTTGCTAACTCCTACGTTCCCGCAGATGCACAATATTCTCATGTAACAGAAGATAAACATGACTATGATGTATTCTATCGTACAACGACTGACTTGTATGAAGTCGAAGTCGATAAAAACCTCGGTCGAGTAACTTCTCTTTCGATCGACAAGCTTTCTCCGGCACTCTCCACCGATGTGAAGATCAGCGCAGAAGATGCGAAAGCGATCGTTACCAAAGCATATCCGAATGCTAATATTACACGTGTAAAACTCGATCGTGACGGCTATAAAACAACCTACGATGTTGATTTTATCCTTGATGGCGCAAAATGCGATATGGAGATCTTAGCTGCTGACGGTACGGTTCTCGAGACAGAAATCGACTACGTTAAGTAATCCTATCATCCCTACGACCTACAATAATAAATACA
>CAZKAS010000126.1:0-1693 GCA_964550875.1 uncultured Muribaculaceae bacterium
TATATCAACGATGTTTGCAGCGGCCGATCAAAGTCAGCCGTACAGATGTTGCCTTCGCTAAGTTGGTCGTCACACAATACGGTGGCCCGAACGGTGAATTGTCGGCATCGCTACAGTATATCAACCAGCGATACAGTATGCCGACCGGTCGTGCCAAGGCGGTCTTAACGGACATCGGTACCGAAGAGTTGGCACATCAGGAGATGATCGCGACACTTGTCTATAAGCTGACAGAAAATGCGTGTGAAAAAGATTTTGTCGAAGCGGGTTGGGGCGGTCAATGGGCGCAACATGGCAAAGGACTGTATTGGCAGGATGCCAACGGCGTCCCATGGAGTGCAAAATAGGAGGGCTGCGCAATCGGGGACAGAGAAGGTGGAAACAGTTGTTTTTTTTATGAAAATCAAGTAAAATAGAAGGGATAGAGAAGATGATGAGGGAGGAATCGATTGTGGAAGAAAAACGATATTGCTGTCATTGCTGGACGCTTATCCCCGTAGAGGACTTAACGTGTCCGAACTGCGGAGCCAAGCTTCAGCCGGAGATTCCCGCTGAGGAATTCATGATGGAAGAGACGCTCGTGGACAAGTATTTTTCATTCCGCGGACGGTTGGCGCGTAAGGCGTTTTTCTTGCGCAATTTGATTTATATGGCGATTACGGGGATCATCAACTATCTGTTCATGCCGGGCGGGTTGGATATTTTTCTCAAAGGTGGTCCTGCGCTGTTTATGAAATGGCTTATTATGCCGGCAAGTACAGGCATCGATCCGATGCTTCTGCCCAGTCGCGGTGCAATGGCAATCATTCTGGTCGTATCCCTCTTTTTGATTATCGGACAATGGACGCTGACCATTCGCCGTTGTCATGACATCGGACACGATGGCAAAATATCCTTCTTGTACTTCGTACCGGGACTCAATGTGCTGTTTGCACTCTATCTTCTCTTGCGACCGGGTACGCGTGGGACAAATCGTTACGGAGAAGAAACAGAATCATAATAACCATAGATAAATGATAGGAAATAATTACTTGTCCCTTGCGGTTCGGACTTAATCGTATTATAATTTTTTTGTAAGACTAACTTTGTAGGACGCGAAGCGAGAGGGCAGACTTCTCAAAAACCTGAAAAATATAGGAGAGAACAGAATGAATAATTTGGTAGCAGAAATCAAGCGACTGAAACAAGAGCGCAATGCCGTTATTTTGGCGCATATTTATCAACCGGCTGAGATCCAAGACATTGCAGACTTCATTGGAGATTCGCTCGACCTTTCGCGGCGTGCGGCACAAACCGATGCGGATGTGATCGTATTCTGCGGTGTGCATTTTATGGCAGAGACAGCGAATATCTTATCGCCGGATAAGATCGTTCTTTTGCCGGATGCGTCGGCGGGCTGTGAAATGGCTGACATGATCACGGCTGAAGAATTGGCGGCAAAACGTGCCGAAAATCCGAATGCGGTCGTTGTATCGTATGTCAACACGACAGCGGAAGTCAAGGCACTTACCGATATTTGCTGTACATCGGCAAATGCGGTCAAGATCGTAGATTCGATCCCCAAAGACAAAGATATTATTTTTGCACCTGACCGCAATCTCGGTGGCTTCATTGCCAAATCCACCAATCGTCAGATGGACTTGTGGAACGGTTGCTGTCCGGTTCATCATGCACTCAAAGCACAGGTTGTTAT
>CAZKAS010000127.1:0-282 GCA_964550875.1 uncultured Muribaculaceae bacterium
GGTACGGAAGAAAGTCCGGGCGAAAAAGTAATCTACCAAGGTCGTAGCTACAAAGTATATCGTGGTATGGGTTCCCTCGGTGCGATGGCACAAGGCAGTAAAGACCGTTACTTCCAAGAAAACATGGACAAACTTGTGCCGGAAGGTATCGAAGGTCGTGTACCATACAAAGGCGCATTGGCAGATACGGTATATCAGCTTCTCGGCGGCTTGCGCGCAGGCATGGGCTATTGCGGGGTAAGAAATATCGAAGAACTCAAAACGAATACGAAATTTATCCGC
>CAZKAS010000127.1:301-1643 GCA_964550875.1 uncultured Muribaculaceae bacterium
TGTCAATATGACAACAGAATCTCCAAACTACAGCTTGTAATTCGGAACAGAGGAGGCTTTGCTTCGGCAGAGCCTTCTTTTTTGTTGGCAGATATGCTAAAAAAAGCGGTTTCCTTCCATACTAACGATAATAGGAGGGATTCGCATGAAACGGGTCATTGTGCTGTTGATTATTATTGGTATGACGCTTTATCTGGTATTGGCAGGATTATATGTGGCATGGGATTTGCCCAAATCGGATTCGCTGGAATCGTTTCGGTATCGTGCGGCGACGCAGGTATTCGATTGCCATGATGAGATGATTGCCAAGCTGTTCGATCAGAATCGTGTACCAATATCGATTCATGAGATGTCTCCGTACTTGGCTTGGGCGGTTGTCGCCAATGAGGATACGCGTTTTGCGACACATCTGGGAATCGATCCGATCGGGATCCTTCGTTCGCTGATGCGCAATCTAATGGCGGGTGAGATTGTTGAGGGTGGCAGTACGGTGACGCAACAATTAGCCAGAGAGATGTTTTTGACGCAAGAAAAAACGATGACACGCAAGATGAAAGAAGCCTTGTTGGCATTGGTGCTCGAACAAAAGTTTTCGAAGGAAGAAATCATGGAAGCGTATTTGAATCAAGTTTATTTCGGTGAGGGGGCATATGGAGTAGAAGCGGCAGCGCAGGTCTATTTTCGTAAGTCGGCACGGGAGCTGACGTTGGCGGAAAGTGCGCTAATCGTAGGGCTTGCGCGCGGACCGCATCTTTTTTCGCCGTATCGGGATATGGCATCGGCACTTGCGCGCAGGGCAGAAGTTTTAGACGGAATGTATGAAATGGGGTATGTCTCGCTTGCGGAAAAAGAGATGGCAAATGAGGTGGTGATCCCGCTGTTTGAGCAGGACAAGCGAGAGGTCAAGGCATCGTATTTTCTCGATTATATTGCACACCAGCTTGCCGAAGAATATGGCGAAGAGCGCGTCTATCAAGGGGGACTTAAGGTTTATACGACGCTTGACCCGAAGATGCAAAAAGAAGCGGAACAGGTCTTAGGTGACAAGCAAGGTGCGGTATTGATACTTGATGCGACCAAGGGGGCAGTTCGTGCGATGGTGGGCGGACGTTCTTATGAAGAGAGTGCGCGTAATCGAGTGATTGAAGAGGTGCGGCAACCCGGTTCTGTATTCAAGCCGATCGTCTATGCGGCGGCAATTACAGATGGGATGAGGACGAATTCGATTGTACAGGATGCAGAAGGCGATTTTAACGGATATCGTCCGCAGAATTACAACAAGGTCTATCTTGGACCGATCACGTTGAAACGTGCGTTGCGGGATTCGTCAAATGTAGCGGCG
>CAZKAS010000128.1:0-1629 GCA_964550875.1 uncultured Muribaculaceae bacterium
TCGGTCATGATGATCTTTCTCTGGGGTCTCTGCAAAGGCCCCAGGTCACCCCATCCACGCTCGAATATATTTAGAGTCTGAATCAATTCTAACAACATTAGAGTCTTTATAGTAGGATTCCAAAGACAGTTTGCGAGTGGCGTGGTCTCAGCGGACGACATTCCGGTGTGTCACGGACGAATCATTCCTGTTGGTCGCTATATCGTAAATGTGCAGTTCCCCACGGAGGTTCTCATGATAGCCTGAGTTTCTCACTTATCCCATTATAGAGTCGCGCGCGCATGCGTGCGCATGACCCCCGAGACATCCCCGTCGGACGGTAGGGGACATCATCGGTCGATAGCTTCCGCCGGGATGTCGGCATATCGGGAATGGGCGGTCCCGTTCCCAGTTATGGATCGGTCAGGCTCGGGCAGGTTGTCCGAGCCGGAATCCTCTCGGTTTCGACCTCAGAAAATCAGGGATGGCCACGAAAACAGCCTTGATCACGGCCCCGAAATTGCTGTAGATCCTGCCCTTCTCCCGGCCATCCTCCCTGAGGACCGTAACTGAGAATGAGTTGAGTTCCGACACAAGGGTTTCAGCCGTATGCCCCTTCATCTCGGGGACGACCATCTTCGCGAACGCCAGCACGAAATACGCCAGATATGCGATGAGGACACGCCCTTTGATCGAATCCTCATCCGTACACCTGAGCGGACGGAGGTCGATACCGTGTTTAAGGTCCCTGTAGGTATCCTCTATGTCGTTCCTCGACCTGTACTTCTCAAGCATCTCGGCGGCGGACATGTGTTTGCTCGACATGAGAATGAAGAATCCCTCACGACCGCTGATCTGTGCTTTGAACCCCACTTCGATGGCCTCGTCACGGGGTAACGAATCCAGAGGGAACTGCCGGTGCAGAACGGTCTTCACGAACACATTGGAGCTCCTGTACTTCTTACGGGGCTTCCTCTTCCCGTCGAGTGCGGCCCTCATCTCCAGCATCTCGTCGTAATCACGCTCCGCTTTCTGACGGTATTTCCTCATGGTGTCGATGTACTTCGATACCGAGAAGTAGATACATTCGGTGTATCCCAGGTTGCCCTTGAACGAATGGGCGCACATGTCGTCGTCCAGAAGCTCCCATTGGGTCTTCGAAGATCTGAACTGCTTATCGTTCGCCTTGTTGATCTGTGCCCTGGTCAGGAAATGGAAGTCCGCATCCGTGACCGTCTTGGCATTGTCCTTCGAGTATCCGCCGTTATCGTCCGCGATCAGGCTCAAAACGGTTTATGGACAGCCCTCTGGTCTCCATCGCCCGTGCGGTCATCGCGACGGCCACCTCGCTGACCGTCGCACCCTGTTTGCGTTTGAGCTTGGAGAAGGGTATGTCCATCTCCATGGCCTCGAACACCATCCAGATCAGGGACATCGACCCTATCGGGACGGTTATGTTCTCGTTGGGTTCGATCGTGTCCACGATGAGCTTTGTCTGTCCGTCTATGACCTTCCTGTCGCTTTTGCGCTTTGCCGTGATATCTTCCTGCCAATCCTATCGGAGACTTTATCCGATATGACAGAATCCCGGTCAATGCGGATCCGATATCCGTTTTCAAAAAGAGGGCAGGCAAGGCGTATGGTCGTTTC
>CAZKAS010000129.1:0-959 GCA_964550875.1 uncultured Muribaculaceae bacterium
CCACCCTCTGTTTTTCGTCATTCTTAATACCTAATTATAGCACGAAACAATATCATCATCAATGAAGAAAAGGCTTACCATCGGGCGCGGTAAGCCTTGCAATATCGGTTTATCAAAAACTGTAACGAACACCTGTGTTCCATTTCCAATCGGTATTGACTTCTCCGGCGAAGGCTTTTTCAAAGTCGAGATAAAAATGAAGATTATCACGCAGATTCGTTCGGATGCCGGCACCGACTTCCCACCATCCGCCACCGAGATCCCGGTTGATGTCTGCCGATACAAGATTGTTTCTGAAAGTACCGTTGATCTCACCTTGGAAATCATACAGATAAGAAGCGCGAAGATAGATATCCCCTTGGGGAGTCGATTTTCCTGCCATGATACCGGCACGTGCTACCAGACTGTCGATACGGTTTTGATGTACATGGATATCTTGCGCTGTACGAAAACTTGCACAATCGACATACCCGTATGTGATCTGAATCTGTGGCTCAATCCACGTACCGGTCGCTACCTTTATGCGCTTACCGAGTTCTGCACTGACAGAGTAGGCATCGGTGTCATAATCAGCATGACCGAAGCCATTGCGAAGGGAATATTCATAATCAAGCTTGCCATATTTTGCAATTAGATCGAGATAAGCACCATTACTGGCTCGCTTCGTGCCGTAGAGACTGACAGCATGATGACGATTATCGCCTTTTGCAGCGGTAAATGAGGTAGAACCGTCCGTATAGGAATATAGAAGACCGACTGTCCAATCGCTTACTTGTCTGTCATAACCGATTTTGTACACATTGAATTGATTCTTTGCACTGCGGTAACTCGATTCTCCACGAGAAAAATGTGTCCAAATGCCCTCTTCTTCACGATTGTTTCTGAGGTCGTCCAGACGGGTATAGAGATCATCAAAATCACTTCGCCAGTTCATAAGCGATAATGCAAATATATCGATC
>CAZKAS010000129.1:969-1612 GCA_964550875.1 uncultured Muribaculaceae bacterium
GGCATTGGTGGTATTTTCCTTGTAGGTAACATTCGTAATATTGCCATTTTCGACATCGGCTGTGATCTCACCGAATACCATTCCTTCATCAATGGTCAAGTGACTGACATCACTACCGATCACAATATCTTTTAGGTCAGCTAATACTTCGTGTACTTGGGCGGAAGGATTCGGACCGGTTTCGATTCTGTTCATGATCGACTTCGTACCGTTGACGGTAATATTCGTATCAGAGGGATTTTCTGTAACAGTGAATCTGCTTGACAACGAATCGGACTTGATCGTTAGACAATCTCCGTCAAGAGTTCCTACCGTTACCGTTGTACCATTACCGAGATTGACAATCCCGCCATGCGAAGTAAGACTCGTTATAGTACTATTTCCCTTGTTATTCCATACAGCCTTATGGGTGAAGGTCAGATTGCTCTCTGCCCGATTATCATCTATTGCTCGGCTACTTTGCATCACAGTACGAGTCTGATCATGTGTGATAACATTACCGCTTAGGTACGATTTCTCTCCGCTAAAATTCACATTCAATACATTGACACCATCAAGCAGAATATTGCCATCGATCTGCGTCGTACCGAGACTCTCAATATTCACTGTACTGTAATGAGCCATATAGATCGCATAGGGTAGC
>CAZKAS010000130.1:0-1602 GCA_964550875.1 uncultured Muribaculaceae bacterium
TCAAGTGATCGATGGACGCAAATGCCTGGTCATCCCAATCGATGACGAAGTGGAAGTCAACGGCATCTCCGTCAATGCAAAATAACATCATATATGAAATTCTATAGAGAAGAGGTCAATATTTCATGGCCTCTTCTCTTGTCATCCAGAAATGAATTCCTGTGGTCGAATCAAACCACCGGTCTTCATTGAAATCTTTTACCTCAACCCATTCTCCCTTCCGGTAGACAAAATTTTCATCCACCAGAGACCATGCCTCATCAAATTCTTCGCTGGAATCAAAGCTTTTGATGGTGAGTACCTTTGCTTTATTGCAGCGGCAAGTAGGCATCGTCGCTGATGTACGCTTCGCATCGGCCGGAATCAAAAGCTGTACGATCCGGTCAAACACACACTTTTTATATGCCAGTATGGGACCTGTCTCCGGACAGTGCATCCGAAACCACTGGGTAGTTTCATCCGCCTGAATCCCTTCCAAATTGGCGTGCTCCAGCACCGCAGAGTACAAATTTGCCCCACGGATATCGCAGCCTGACATATCACACTCCCGCATGCACGCGCCTTCCAGATTGGCATTCTGAAAATTGACACAGCGAACACTGCATCCGTCCAGCTGTGCATTTTTAATACTGGATTCAGAAAGGTCAGCGCCATCAAACTTTACATCCAGAAACATGCACACTTCAAAATCTATATTGTGAAGATCCTTCCCAGAGAAATCCAAACCATCAAACTCCAGATCTTTCAGCTCCAAACGTTCTCCTTCTTTTCTGCTGCTCAATATCTCTTCCAGTTCTTGGGATTCCATTTTTCGCATATAAAGATCACTCCCTTTCCCCTTAGAGGTCTACAATTCTTGGTCTATGATGCGTATACGGCAAAAACTTTTTGATCAGATCCTGTGTGCGGATCTTCAGATGGGTCGTATTAATCCCGGTGTTGCACACAAAGTATTCTGCTTCCGCAACTTCTTTATCTAATATCAGCTGCACATAATCGTCCTGGTCATTCAAAAGCCCTACCACGCTGGCAGAACCTGGTTTTGTACCAAGATGCTCCCACATATGCTCTGGTGAAGCAAAGGACATGTGCGATACTCCAAGCTTTTTACTGAAAGATGCGGTATCGAAAGCTTTCTCTTCCGGCATCACCAACAGGAAGAAACTGGTCTTTTTCTGATTACACAAAAATACGTCTTTACGAACGGGTGATCCAAACTTCTCCCCAATATCTCTGCATTCTTCCATTGAAGCTGCCGGGTCATTATCTACTCTTTCAAAAGGGATGCCCAGTTTTTGAAATACCCGGTACACTTCCTGCTCCAATGGCACTCTCTCTTTTACATTTTCCGGTACAGTCGTTACGATTTCGCTAATATACATTGGTATTTCCTCCTGTCTCTTTTTCCGCTATAATGATATTATAATTCAACAGATCTGAAAAGAAAAGAGGTTGTCAATATGAACTATATCCTTGCTTCTGCATCTCCCAGACGCAGAGAATTATTAGCGCGGACCGGAATCACCTTTTCTGTAATTCCATCCAGCATTGAAGAAAAAATCATCGGCGAAACACCATCTGACATCGTCATGGAACTTGCCA
>CAZKAS010000131.1:0-1601 GCA_964550875.1 uncultured Muribaculaceae bacterium
TTAGAACCTTTTTATAAAAAGGCTCTAAGCCCCGCGGGAGCGCCGCCGGAGGCAACCCCGCGGGAGCGCCGCCGGAGGCAGCTCTGCGGGAGCACCGCCGGAGGTGCGGGTGAAATAATTGCATGAATATCACAGCATGATATTATGATATGAAAAAGAAAATGAGGTATTGAAAAATGAGGTTTAGCAAGTATATCAAGACCGTAGAGGTTCCTGAAAACAAAGTTGCGCTGTTCTGGATTGGTCAGGCGGGTTTCGCGCTGAAAACCCACGGCGGCAAGCTCATCGTAATCGACCCCTATCTCACGAACTTCGTAAGAGAATCCATTCCCGAAGAGGGCGATGGCTTCGTGAGAATGACCGCGCCGCTCTTTGACCCCGATGAAATCGAATTCGATATTCTCCTCTCTTCTCATGAGCATGGCGATCACTTTGACCTGAACGCACTGCCCGAGCTGATGACGGCGAAAACCGAAGTTTACGCAAATGCGGACAGCATCAACGCTGCCAAGGGCGCAGGCATCGATACTTCCAAGGTACACGAGATTGCCAAGGGCCAGGTTATCGACTGCGGCGAATTCAAGCTCTATACCACCAACTGCAACCACGGCGCGCTGGCTCCCAATGCCATGGGCTTCATCATGGACTTCGGCTTTGTTAAAATTTACTACTCCGGCGACACCTGCTACGACAGAGATGCTCTCGCGCAGGCGATCGAGATGCAGCCTGAGGTTGCGCTGCTGCCCATCAACGGTGCTTTCGGCAATCTGAATGCCAAGGATGCGGCATATTTCGCAAAGGATCTCCATGCGAAGGTATGCGTTCCCCATCACTTCTGGACGTTCCCGCTGCATAATTCCGAGCTGGGTGACCCCATGACGGCGGTTCGCGTATTCCCCGAGCTTGCTCCTGACTGCAAACTCCAGCTGCTCACCCCCGGTGAAGCATTCTTCTGCGGCTGATTTTGAGCGTATTTCCGAAATATTCGGATTGTGCTGCACATTTTGCGGGATGTGAAACGATAAAATTGATTCGCGGAACGTTACATCTTTTGCATCGCTGCGGCAAAATATCAATATATTTTTATAGAAATCTATAGAAATGATCGGGAAAAGAAAAGGGACTGATGTGTAAAAAAGTCCCTTTTTGCCCGATGAAAGCGCGGTTTTTGGAAAAAAATATCCGCCGCGCAAGAGACGACAACACTTCGGCTATAATATGCTTGACAAGCGTTTTTCCATTTGCTAAAATAAGAACCGTGGTAACAAGAGATGAATAGTACGGTTCGTTGAATGAAACCGAATACATCACGGATATCAGGTATAGGTAACATTTTAAAGTGAAGAGATTTCGTAAGAAAAATGTAATAAGTTAAGGGAAATATTAATTTTTTGAAACAAAATGTAATCGGTTTCGTAAAATTTGTAACCGTTTCCTCATGGATGCGTCATCGATCACATATATTTGTAACCGTTTACCGATAAATTTGCAATTGCTTACGAATTTTAAGCGAAAAAATGCACATTGAAAAAGTCCATTGCTGCATTATGCAGTGGAAATAAACAACAATTTTTTAGGAGGAAAACAAATGAAAAAGGTAT
>CAZKAS010000132.1:0-1590 GCA_964550875.1 uncultured Muribaculaceae bacterium
CAATCCTATTTTTCTTTTAATCATCTCTTACACTTTTAATATTTTGTAATTCAAATCTATATTTTTGTTTTACATTTGGATATCTTTTGTGGTCAACTTCTGAAACAAACATATCATATGGTCTTATATATAATCCTGTATCCCCATACAATGCCCTATATATCACATATTTTTCTCTTGTTTCACTATGAATTGCAATATCCTCAACTAAATATAAATCTCCTTTAAAATGTTTATAAATTGATTTGACTTTTATTTCATTCATTACCTATTCCTCCTATAATTTAAAATGAATTATATTTATCTTAATTTTTATATATTATAACATATTAATAATTATATAGATATATATTTTTATCTCACACTTATTCTTTTTCAGTATTTAATATTGTTTGCATATCTTTATCGCCTCTTCCAGATAAATTAACTATAATACTATCTTCTCTATTATAATTTTTTGCAATTTCTATTGCATAGGCAATTGCATGGCTACTTTCTAATGCTGGTATTATTCCTTCTAGTTTGCAAAGTAACTTAAAGGCATTTATTGCTTCTTTGTCTGTAATGCTATTATATTTTACTCTTCCTATTGATTTTAAATATGCATGCTCCGGTCCAATTCCTGGGTAATCTAATCCTGCTGAAATTGAATATGCTTCTTCTATATTCCCTTTTTTGTCTTGCATTATATATGTTTTCATTCCATGTAGAATTCCAATTTTATTATTATATATTGCAGATGCATGTTTTCCTGTTTCTACTCCTTTTCCTGCTCCTTCTATTCCATATATTTCTACATCTTCTTTTGTAAAGTCTGTAAATAGCCCTATACTGTTACTTCCTCCACCTATACATGCAATTATTGCCTTTGGTAATTTATTTTCTTGCTCTATAATTTGTTTTTTAGCTTCTTCTCCTATTATTTTTTGAAAATATTTTACCATTTCTGGATATGGGCTTGGTCCTACTGCTGAACCTATTAAATAAAATACTTCTTTATTATTTAATAGATATTCAAAAGCCTCATCTACTGCTTCCTTTAAGGTTCCTTCTCCTTTTGTTACTTCATGTATATCTGCTCCTAAAAGTTTCATTTTTTCTACATTAACACTTTGTCTTTTTATATCTTCTTTTCCCATAAATATTGTACATTTTATATTAAATAAACTGCATACTGTGGCTGTTGCAACTCCATGTTGACCTGCTCCTGTTTCTGCAATTATATGTGTTTTATTCATACGTTTTGCAAGTAATACTTGACCTATAGCATTATTTATTTTGTGTGCTCCTGTGTGATTTAAATCTTCTCTTTTTAAATATATTTTTGCTCCACCTGCATATTTAGTTAAATTTTCTGCAAAGTAAAGTGGTGTTGGTCTTCCAACATATTGTTTTAAATAATATAAATATTCCTTAACAAATTTTTCATCCTTCTTTACTTTTTCAAATTCTCTTTCAATTTCATTTAATTTTTCTTTTAACTCTTGTGGTACATATTGTCCACCAAATTCTCCATAATTCATAATTAATTCCTTCCTTCTTTAGAATATTTTTGTTTAAATTTGCCCAATGCCAGTCGTCCTCCATATG
>CAZKAS010000133.1:0-1316 GCA_964550875.1 uncultured Muribaculaceae bacterium
CAAATAATCACTTCTCTGTCAAGACCTATTTTTCACAGAAAAACACTTGTTTACGAAAAGCCCCTTTTCGTTATATAATAGAATCAAAAGTATAATATATAGAAAGGATTGATTCGTATGATTCAGATTACTTATTGGGGTCACGCTTGTGTTCAGCTCTCCGACGGAGAGACGACACTGATCTTCGATCCATTCCTTACCGGCAATCCTCTCGCGGCAACTACGCCCGCTAAGATCACTTGTCAATATATCCTCGTTTCCCACGGTCATGCAGACCACTTCGGCGATACCAAAGCATTATCTAAGGTCGATGATGCTCTGGTTATCGGGATTCCCGAGATCTGCGCCTTGGCAGGCGATGCAGACGTTCACGGTATGAACCTCGGTGGCAGTCACACCTTCCCCTTCGGCAAGGTTAAGATGGTCCAAGCATTCCATTCGGGTGGCGCACCGGGAGCTTGTGCGGCAGGCTTCATCGTAGAATTCGGCGGTAAGACATTCTACTTCGCCGGTGATACGGCTCTGTTCGGCGACATGGCACTATTTGCCAAATACAACATTGACTATGCCTTCCTGCCGATCGGAGACAACTTCACGATGGGGATCGATGATGCAACGGAAGCTGCCAAACTCATCTGTGCGAAGAACATCATCCCGATCCACTATAATACATGGCCTGTTATCGCCGCCGATCCAACCGTATTCAAAGCCCAAGTTGAACAAGCAACCGCAACGCGCGTACATATCGCCAAACCGGGCGAGACAATCAACGCCTGATTGTTCAAAGCAAAAAAGCTGTCCTGCATTCCTGCAAGACAGCTTTTTCTTATTCTTCCAGCGTCAACGTCATCGCGATCTCATCACAATTCGGGAATTTCGGACAATTGATGCAGTCCTTCCAGACCTTATGATGAAGGCTCTCTTTCGATGTCTCCACAAAACCGAGCGTTCCGAAGAAGTCGGGACGATATGTCAAAGTGAATACCGTCTTTACACCCAGTTCGTGTGCTTCTTGTAACAATACTTCTACGATCTTCGTGCCGATCTGACGACGAAGATGCGCCTTATCAACGGCAAGTGTCCGTACTTCTGCCAGCTCATCCCACGTGAGATGAAGCGCACCGACTCCGATGATTTTACCGTTTTCTTCTACAACCGTCATGTCACGGAGCGTTTCATATAATACGTTTCGCGCACGTGCCAACATAACGCCGTCATCTGCCCATCCGTTGACAATGGTATAAATTTCTTCTATATCTTGAAACTTTGCTTTTCTAAGTTGCAATCTTAACCCTCCGATTCGACTTCCCTACCGG
>CAZKAS010000133.1:1369-1578 GCA_964550875.1 uncultured Muribaculaceae bacterium
CGAGCCTGTTTTATTTTTCTTCCCGCGACGGGCATAGCTCACGTACCACACAGGTACCGCAGAGCGGATTTCTCGCACGACACACCTTGCGACCATGCCAGATCAACCAATGGTGCGCATCGCCCCAATCTGCCTTCGGTATCAACTTCATCAAGCCCTGCTCTACCTCAATCGGTGTATCACCTTTGGCTAGACGCATCCGATTCGAT
>CAZKAS010000134.1:0-591 GCA_964550875.1 uncultured Muribaculaceae bacterium
TTGACCTCCGTCAAGAGCACACCGCTCCAGTCCATGATCGCTCCTTCTGCCAAGAATATCATCCCCGCCAAAATTCCGAGTACGATCACAATACCACGTGGTACGACCAGACTATGACCACCACCTACACTTCGATAATCGAGCCACCATCTGCCAACATACAGCACAATCCCCATTGTCACCAACGAATGTATCACTGCGATCATCCACACCGCCAATCCGAGCGATGCCATAAGCGCAAAGCACCCTGCTCCGACGAAACATCCGATACTCCAAAAAGCGTGCATACCACTCATCAACCTACGCCCATCAAGCTTCTCTACCATGACCGCATTCGTATTCATCGTAACATCCGTCAACCCCATCGATGCCCCGAAAAAAGCCAACACTGCCGCATACTGCCAAATACTGTTCATACACGACAACAGTACCATACTGATCATCATTCCCACACATCCAATGGCGATCGTCTTCCGACACCCCAGCCGTGTGCCAATCATACCGGCAAGCGGCATCGTCACAAACGCACTAAGCCCAAGACACAATATCAACATCCCAAGCACATCCGCCTCGATCCCCAAACGCGACTTC
>CAZKAS010000134.1:601-1261 GCA_964550875.1 uncultured Muribaculaceae bacterium
ATCATCGGCGCCCAAGTCGACATCGCAAACCCCGGAATAAAAAATGCCATCCGAGCCGCCATAACCTCTCTTGCACCAACCGTAAGAGATGATAAATTATCACTACCGCGCACCTGCGTCATATCATACACCCTTTCTTGTCACTGCTCATCTTACAACAAATCAGCTTCAAAACTCAAAAAAGGGGATAAAATTCTCTCGAATTTTATCCCACTTCAATAGCCATTGCTATAAGTCCTCTGATAAATCGCCATCATTCTAACATCCTGTACAAATTATGTCAACCCATCTTATTCAAATGCAACATGATACAGCTCTTCTCCTACGCCATGCAGTTCGATCGCTACGTGTTTGGGCGAGTAGGATGGATAGGTGACAGTATGAAGCTTGCGATCGGTATCATAGTCGTAGATATCATGTTTATGCGTGACGATGGTACGGCTATCGCGATAGATCGTATAATCGGAGATAAGATACTTGCTATCACCCTGTGTTGCCATCAGAACCGTCATGGCGCAGACCCCATCTTGGCTATAAACAATGCTCTCTTTTGCAACGAATAGATCGCAGTCCGCTTCGATTCGTTGCCACCTCGCCTCATCTACATGAAATGCAAGACAGACATTCGAGCCGATCAGTATAAGCAGTACAAGCAGTAAG
>CAZKAS010000134.1:1305-1577 GCA_964550875.1 uncultured Muribaculaceae bacterium
TTCTTTCCTTCGTTGTCTAATAGTATTAGTTATCACCAAAAAAGGACGTTATCCATGACACAGACAGAATTACTCGCTACGAAGCGTCTGGCACTAATCGCCAAGCGCGATCTCATCATAAAACAAGCTCAAGAACTTCATACTGCGCTTACAACACATTCCGATTCCTTGACTGCACTTTGCCAAGAGATGACGACGCTTCTCCTGGAAGCCGAAGCACCGATCGCATCACAAGCAGAAACGATTCTCACCGCACAAAACACGATTCGTTC
>CAZKAS010000135.1:0-1574 GCA_964550875.1 uncultured Muribaculaceae bacterium
TTCTTTTTGTTTTTCTAGTCTTGTTTTTTCTACAAGAGCTTGTCCTAAATCTAAACTCCTAAAGTAAGTATCTTTGATTTGAAACTCAAACTCTGATTTCAATTCTTCGATAACTTTAATATCACTATCAGCTTTTTTAGCAATATCTTGAATCTCTTTAGTAATATCTGTTTCTTTATAAGTTTTATTTTCCCAACGTGGGTCATATATTTGTTGTAGCGGAATTAAGTCAGCGTATGAACCAATATTCTCATTGTAAATAGTTTCTATTGTTTCACGCTTTTTAGCTTTTTCCGCTTCTTCGAATGCTTTTACTTGTTTATCAATTTCACTAGCTGGTTGATCTACAAGTTCTATAAGTTCTTTGATTTTATCTTCGAAATCTTTATACGGAACCTCAAACTCTTTTTTGATTTTGATTTTTTCATCATTCAAAGATTTTTTTAGTGCGTTAAGTGTAGCTCTGTCGTCCTTAGCTTCTTTTATATTTGCACTTGTGTATACAAGATTTTGATATTTTTTTAGACTTTCTTGTAAACCTCCTTTTAATTCTTCATAGTTAAACTTTATAGCTTCCATTTTTTGTAATGGACTTATAACAAGTTTTAAAGTGTTAATAACTTGTTGATTATTTGTAATTTCCAGATTATTTTCCATATTTTTTTCCTCCTCTAAATCTGTGGTAATAGTAGTGGTGGTTTTGTCTTTGATTCGACATAACTCCAGAACTCTATTTCCTTTGGTTTCAAAAC
Source organism: uncultured Muribaculaceae bacterium (assembly GCA_964550875.1). Classification (GTDB taxonomy): domain Bacteria; phylum Cyanobacteriota; class Vampirovibrionia; order Gastranaerophilales; family Gastranaerophilaceae; genus RUG841. Next base: position 753 of record CAZKAS010000135.1, read on the forward strand.
GTCTAAATCGTCTTGAATTTCTATGCGACTATCGGCAATAACATAGTCTCTAATTTCTCTAATAACAGTACCGTCAGCTAGATGTCTGATAAGATAGGCTCTTAGATAACCGAAGTCCATATCTTCGTCAGCTAAGAAGTACTGTAATGTTTGTAGATAGTAATTCATTGGAATACTGCCGTCTTTCCATTTTTCATATTGTTTGTGATTCATAATTTCACAACGTTTAATTTCTAAGAATCCCTTACGTCCTGTTGATTTTTCAATAAGTCTACTATCAGGACTTACTTGTATGAAAGGGTATTCTTTATTTCGGATTATCTCGTTTTCTTCGTGTAATACTTCAAATTGTTTATAATCCACAGCGAATAGTTTTCTTAATGGATCCTCGCTGTCAGTTCCGTTCTTAACGTATTCTTTTTGTGAGATGTCTTCGGGTTCTCTAATTCCGACTTTTTCCTCCCACAATTCAACGTTAGTTTTATAAGGACTCATACCTAAGATACAGGCTACATCAGAACCGCCAATACCTTTTTTACGTTCCTCTAGCCATTGTTTACGATTCATTTTTTCTGTCCCCCTTATCGTTAAGCCAATCATAGTCTGCAAGTTCAGGATTAGGTTTTCCTGTCATTTGTTCTAATTGAATACCGACATCTATTTTGTGTCTTTCAATTTCTGCCACATATTCGTAAAATGATTGCCCGTATATTCCTTTAAGAGTAGGGTCGTCCGGTAAAGGACATTTCCATTTCTTCATACAATCTTTACAATTCATAGTTTTATACATACAACCTAAATGACAATTAAAATCTTCCTCGC
>CAZKAS010000136.1:0-1559 GCA_964550875.1 uncultured Muribaculaceae bacterium
ACCCGGCTGTTCGATGAGGAGATACACCAAACGATCCTGTACAGCACGGTGCTGGGACGGGAGATATGGGTGGAGTAGGTGAGCGGAAAAGAGAACACCATTTTCGTTCTTTGTTCAGACAAACGTGATGGTGTTCTTTTCGATTTATGCTCTGTCACCTCGCAGATACACATAGAGAAAAAAATCGCAAAGTAAAAAGCCAAAGACTTGCTGTTGTCCTTGGCTTTTCTTATTATCACAATATCAGTCTACCGCAGAGACGTAGATCCATTCGAGTCCGTAGTCGTCGTGAATGACCGTGTCGTCCATGACGAAGAAGGCATCCTCGATGTTCACATTTCCGGAGGCAAATGGCATGTCCTCGCTGTATTGTCCACGGTATGCCGCAATGTGGATGTGTGCGCCGGAGGAATTGCCGGTCGTGCCGCTCTGGTAGAAATACTCGCCCTGTGTCAGCATCTGCCCCACCGAAAGATTGTCGATGTTGTCGTCGTGCATGAACAGCACCGTCATGTAGTCATAGCTGCCATCCGCATAGCGCACCTTGTCCGTGGACTGGATCCATACGCCGTTGCACAGTGCATAGCCGTTGTCCTTCCGCACCACCTGTGCATTGAACGGTGCAAATGCCATGCCGCCGGTCGGTTGGATGTCCAGTGCGTTCTGCTTCATGTGGGAATAGGTGTCGTATGCGCCCTGGGTCACACGCATGGAATCTGCCGGGAACAGTGCCAGATCCTGCCCTGCACTGTCGGTGATCCCCAGCCGTTCGAGCGTCCATGTCGTTCCCCCCTGGCTGCCATCCGTAAGCTGCAAGCTGGTCCCAGCCGCTTTTCCGGTGAGATACAGCTCTGTACCGTCCTTGTCTCTGGTCACGAATCGCCAGCCACCGTCGTCCTCATGTCGAATGGTGAATTCAAGTGCGTTTCGGGAGGTGGAGCGATATACACCGATGCTGTTGCCATTGTTCGCATGTCCCAGAAGCCGATAGAAGCCCCCACGGCTGCACGCAGCATAGACCAGATATGTACCTCTCTCCGTGCGTTCCAAGCGGTAGGATTGGCTGATATCGCCTGTAGACTGCCATGTACACACGCCCAGCCCCTCGTAATCCCGATTGGGTCCGTCTGCCAGCACGTTCATGACCAGTCCGCTGGGGAGGGAAATCGTATAGTAGCCATCCGGGACGATCCATTCTGCCGAATAGCCCACGGCATCGAGATACGCCTTCGTCTCTGCCTTGTTGTCGCTCCAGAGCAGGAACACCGCATCGGTATACGACAGTCGTCCGTCTGCGACCTGCACCTCAGAAAGCATCTGGGTCGAGCCCTTCACACTGGCACGGAGGGTATTGTACATCGTCACGGCTGCGTCTCCACGGGTCAGCGGTTCTCCCTCTGCGGTCACGCAAATGCCACAAAAGCGTGCTTGATCTGCGACCGTCAAGAGGTTGTAGTCCCCGGAGCTCATGCGAAAGCCGAGTGCGTAAAACATACAGCTCATGAAAAATTCCACCGATGCCGGGGATTGGGGGGCGAAGGTATTGTCTGTTGTCGGCT
>CAZKAS010000137.1:0-1550 GCA_964550875.1 uncultured Muribaculaceae bacterium
AATTAGCCAATCTTCTTTTTCTCCTTTTTCAGCTTTAGTAATAATTCTTCTACAAGTTTGTATTTTAGAATTTAATCTATCAATATCTTCAGTTAAATGATTAATTTTTGCTTCGAGAATCGTTTTATCGGCATCATTTTTGGTTATATTATATAATTTTCTATATTTTTCTCTTTGAGCTTTTAAAGGTGAAATTTCTTCAAGATATTTAATCCTTAAATTTTGAATATCTGTAATTGATGTTAATCTACAATCACTAATCATATTTAGCTCATCACATAGCTTATTAAATTTATTTATTTCTCTGTAATATTCTGGTGTTCTTTCTTCATAATGTATTTTAGGTGGTAATTTTCCTAAAATATATAAGAAATGCACATATAATCTATAAAATGATGATTTTTTTAATAATTCAGAATTAATTTTAACACCTTCATATATTCTAACTCTATATACTTTATCCTCTTTAAATTGATAATCTCTATAATAAATTCTATTTTTAATATTTTCAAAGGTATAATATTCTCCAAAGGCTCTTGAAATTCTTATATTTCTATTAAAATATGGAGTTGATACAGATATTACATTATTGGATTTTTTTACATAATAACCTTTATAAGCCAAGTTATCAATAAAATCTTGATATTTTTTAGCATTCTTTATTGCCTCATCAATATCATTCTTTATTAGCTCCATTTTACCACTATTGCTATTATAATTATTTGTTCTATTTCTAGCAATAGCATTTTCTTTATCAGCTTTTTCACTTTCAATAACATATAAACCATACTTTCTACATAAATCATCACTTGTTTCTCTTAAAAAAGCAAGTTCTGCATTAGAATTGTGGTATTTAAGCCCATCTACAAAAGAAACTGAATTTAGCACGATATGATTATGGACATTTTCTTTATCTATATGAGTACATACTAAAACTTGATATTTATCTCCAAATAGACTTTGGGCAAATTCAACACCTATGCTATTACATTTTTCGGGAGATACCTCTTTTCCATTAAATGATTGAATTATATGATAACCTAGCCTTCCACCTTCTTTATGAAATGTCTTTTTTGTAAGCATCATTTGGAAATAAGCTGTATCTGGCAAACAATTTATGCCACATACGAGTATCCCCTTTTCTGTTTTATCTCCATTTTTGGCATAGTTTATTACAGTTTCTAAATTCTTTTGTATAACTTTATATTTTATAATAGCCATAGCAGCAAACCTCCTTATTTTTGTCTTGAATAAAGTTCTTTTTCAAATCTCAAAATAAAATTAGAAAGTTCTTTTGAAATATATGAATAATCATCGTGTGAAACACTTAATCTTGAATTTGCAATTCTTGCAATTTGATTTATATTATTTGCTATTCCATATAAGTCTCTTTGAAAAGATTTTATTTCTTCAGTAGGTTGTGCTTTTATTCTATAACCTCTTACTAAACTTCTTATAAATTCAGATTCACTTAATCCACTTTCTTTTGATTTCTTTTTTAGTAAATTATCTTCTTGAACATTTATCCATATTTGTTTTTTTATATTTCT
>CAZKAS010000138.1:0-1542 GCA_964550875.1 uncultured Muribaculaceae bacterium
TATTTATTCCTCTTAATAATACAATATATTTCATAATACTTCTCCCTTTCAACTTACTATTTTTTTCTACATACTAATTGTAAGTTGTCGCTGAAATTCATCTTTCAAAATCTTCAATATCTTTTTGACTTTTTGTATTTGTTTTTATAATAAAATTTAAGTCCTCGATAGCTTTTTCTATATTCATCATTCCATTTCCAATGGGATAATAAACTGGATATACTTTATAATTTTTACCAGCTATATTTTTTGAAAAATTTTGTTTTCTACATTGTGATACTGATATAGTTCTGTCTAATACAATAGAACTAACTTGATTTCCAAGTGTTATAATTGTTTTTGGATTTATGATTTCTATTTCTTTGCATAATAAATCTAGATATTGATTATAAACTGAATTTGGCAACACTCTAGCATCTACTTGAGTACATTTTCCTAGATTAGTTATAAAATACTTATGTTTTTCTACATTATCATATACAAAATCTGCAAATTTTTCATCCCATTCTTGTGGTTTTCTTGACATAATATCCTTATATATTTCTTCATCAAGCAAGCCTATTCTATAAAACAATTTCCATATATTTTTAGTTCCAATCCAAGGAGACCTTCTACCTTTCCAATTTGGATCTGATGCAATATTTTTTCCTGTTGGATTCATAAAGACAAAACAAATATCTGGATTGTCTATACAACCTCCATTATATATAGACGTTAACTCCTTTGCACCATACTGTAATTGCAATTTATCATATTCAGCATTTAATTCACTTATTTCCATAACTACTATTACCACCTTTATTTATTCTTTTATTATTAATACAGTTTCCAACTATTGTTATCAAGCTTGTAACTATAATTGCATTTATTGAAGATACTCCAAAATTTAAAAAGTAAGCTGTTATTTCGCCAATAATAATGTCTATACAATTTATAAGATTTATATTGCTACTAGAATAATCTTTCTTTGTAATGTAATTTATAATTAATACAACTCCAATTGGTGGAAGTGCATAATTCATAATTGATAAGAAATCAACAAAATTATTGTATAAATAATAAGAAAATATTGTACTTGCCAATCCTGTAATCAATATAATCTTCTTATGGTCAATATTAAATATATTTTCAAATTCTAGCCCGGCAGAGTATAAACCATTGTCACATGATGACCAAATATTCAACCCTAGTACAATTATTCCTATAACTTCGAATCCAAAGTATGTAAATATATTAAAAATATCACTTCCACCCACCAATATATTACTTGACGCACCAAATATAATCATTCTATAATTTTATATTCTCTTTTTGAGTTCTTATAAACTTTTTTTAGTATTTCATCTTCTAAATCAATTTTTAAAATTTCTGATAATCCTAATAAATAAATTGCAACATCAGCAAGTTCTTCTCCTAAGTCTTCTTTCTTTTTTCTCCACGCTTCATATGCTTCAGATACTTCACCATATGTTAAACAAAATTCTTTATTAATGTCTGTAACATTAAATCCTTTATCAACTTTATTTTGATATATTTCTTTTT
>CAZKAS010000139.1:0-1539 GCA_964550875.1 uncultured Muribaculaceae bacterium
AAATATATACCAAGAACAGATGTTGCAATTGAATTAGGTGGAGAAGATGCAAAAATAATATATTTTGATAAATCAATTGAGCAACGTATGAATGGAACTTGTGCAGGAGGAACTGGTGCATTTTTAGACCAAATGGCAAGTCTTTTAAGCAAAGATACAATGGGACTAAATGAACTTGCTAAAAGTTATAAAACAATATATCCAATTGCCTCAAGATGCGGGGTCTTTGCAAAAACCGATATTCAACCACTTTTAAATGAAGGAGCAGCAAAAGAAGACATTGCAGCATCAATTTTTCAAGCAGTTGTAAATCAAACAATAAGTGGACTAGCATGTGGTAGACCAATAAAAGGAAATGTTGCATTTCTAGGAGGACCATTAAACTATTTATCTGAACTTAGAAAAAGATTTATAGAAACACTAAATTTAACAGAAAAAGAAATAATATTTCCAGATGATGCACATTTACTAGTTGCAAAAGGAGCAGCAATAGAATCTGCAAACCATAAACCAATAAGTGCACAAAAATTAAAGGCAAAAATAGATTTATTAAAAAGCTATAAAGATGAAACAAAAAATCATTTACCACCATTATTTACAATAGAACAAGAATACAAAGATTTTAGAAAAAGACATGGAGAAGATAAAATAAAAAGAAAAGATTTAAAACTACATAAAGGAATTTGCTATTTAGGAATAGATGCAGGTTCTACAACAAGTAAGATTGTTTTAATAGATGAAGAGGGAAATCTTTTATATTCTGCATATAAAAACAATGAAGGAAAACCACTAGAAAGTGTTATGAATATGATTAAAAAACTATATACAAAACTTCCAGAAGAAGCAAAAATTGTATATGGTGGAGTAACAGGATATGGAGAAAAATTAATACAAACAGCTTTAAATATAGATGTAGGAGAAATAGAAACAATAGCACATTATACTGCTGCAAAGAATTTTATGCCAGAGGTTAATAGCATAGTAGACATTGGTGGACAAGATATGAAATATATAAAAATTAAAAATCACGCAGTAGATAATATTATGCTAAATGAGGCTTGCTCATCTGGATGTGGCTCTTTTATAGAAACATTTGCAAAAAGTTTAAATTTAAGTTTAGACGAATTTGTAAGAGAAGCAATAATGTCTAGAAAACCAGTAGATTTAGGCTCAAGATGTACAGTCTTTATGAATTCTAAAATAAAACAAGCACAAAAAGAAGGATATAGTGTAGGCGATATATCTGCAGGACTTTCTTATTCTGTAATAAAAAATGCAATACAAAAAGTTATGAAAATAAGAAATGTAGATGATTTAGGAGAAAACATTGTTGTACAAGGTGGAACTTTTTATAATGATGCAGTGCTTCGTGCTTTTGAATTAATAGTAGGAAAAAATGTAATAAGACCAGATATTGCAGGCTTAATGGGAGCATATGGAGTTGCTCTAATAGCAAAAGAAAAATATAATAAATTAGAAGAAAAACCAAGTGAATCTGCAATATTAAAATCAAAAGAAATAGATGAACTAAAAACAACT
>CAZKAS010000140.1:0-1537 GCA_964550875.1 uncultured Muribaculaceae bacterium
GGAAGTACTACGCAAATTAACTTTTGAATGAAATCATACATTCTTTCGCCTCTGAGAGTTACCATACATCCTACCGGCATGCCTTCTCTCAATTTGAAAGTCGCAATTGATTTCTTCGCCTTTGTTGCCACTGCCTTTTGCCCTGCAATCTTCGTTAATTGTGCAACAATTAATTCTGCAAGCTTTGAATTGTGGCATGCTTCCCCAACTCCCATGTTGATTACAACTTTATTGAGTTTAGGTATTTGGTGAACGTTTTCATACTTGAATTCGTTCTTTAATGCTTCTACAACTTCTTCGTTGTACTTTGTCTTTAAACTTTTAGTTACTATTGCCATTTTTATTTTTCCTTCTCGTAGAATACATCTTCGCCCAAACATGACAAGATGTCCATACTTTTGTTAAGTTATACGTCTAAAACTTCACCACAATGTTTACAAACACGAACTTTTTTATCGTCTTTTACTTCGTATTTAATTCTTGTAGCCTTATTGCAAGCAGGGCAGAAAAGCATTACCTTTGACGAATCCATTGAAGCTTCTTTCTTTACCAATCCGCCTTGTATTCCTGCCATCGGGTTCGGCTTTTGTGCCTTCGTTACCATATTTACACCTTCTACAACTACTCTGTTTTCTGATGTAACTACTTTCTTTACGTTTCCTGTCTTGCCTTTGTCTTTTCCGGAAACAACTACTACTTTGTCGCCGGTTCTGACGTGAATATTGTGTTCTTCAACTTGTTTTTTTCTTCTCATTTCGTTGCCTTCCTAAATAACTTCCGGCGCAAGAGAAATAATTTTCATGAAATTCTTTTCTCTGAGCTCACGAGCAACCGGTCCGAAAACACGTGTTCCTCTGGGGTTACCGTCCTTGTTGATGATAACTGCAGCGTTTTCGTCAAATCTAATGACTGATCCGTCTGCACGCTTTATATCATGCTTTGTTCTTACAACAACCGCTCTAACTACGTCTGACTTCTTTACCGTCATGTTAGGTGTTGCGTCTTTAACCGCAGCAATGATTACATCGCCAACATAAGCGAATTTCTTATTTGAACTGCCCAATACTCTGATGCAAAGTAATTCCTTTGCTCCTGTATTGTCCGCAACTTGTAATCTTGTTTCCTGTTGTATCATTTTACTTTTCCTTTATTTAGCAAAAATTGCCTATTTCGCTTTTTCTACAACTTCAGTGACTGTCCATCTCTTGTCTGCTGAAATTGGTTTCGTCTCAACGATTCTTACTACGTCACCTTCTTTACATGCATTCGCTGCATCATGGGCTTTATAGTTCTTTGTCGTTTCGATAATTTTCTTATATTTTGGGTGTTGGTTGTATTCTGCAACTCTTACAACAACTGTCTTGTCACATTTATTGCTTACAACTGTACCTTGTTTTTCCTTTTTAGGCATTTTATAGACCTCTTCTGTTTTTTCTGAACTATTCCGCTTTTTCTCTGATTACGGTTTTGATTTGAGCAATTTCGTTCTTAATCTTACCGATTTGAGCGGGATTTTCGAGTTTATTCAACGATTTTT
>CAZKAS010000141.1:0-1537 GCA_964550875.1 uncultured Muribaculaceae bacterium
AAAATCCCTTTGACAAGTCCGGGATGGGCATGATCGGAGGCTGCCTTGAGTTGGAGCGCATATTCTTCGATTTGTTCGCTGGTAGCGCCGTATCGTCCGACGACAAGCTGTACTTTGGCAACTTCTTCATTACTGACAATGCCGGCATACGCTTCGGGTGGTGTTGCATCGCGATGCACGTCAAAGATCGCATCCGGCATCTGCTCGATCAGATTCAACGCAGTACGTCTGGAGCGTTCATATGCCATATCGTCATGGGGATTGTGTATTGTGTCGGAATGAGTTACTTCAATTCCATGCGCTTCTAAGGCAGTTGCGAAGCTATCACCAACTTCAACGATTCCGCCTTTTCCGTTGATGCTGTCGGTACCATCAGTCGGTTCATACGATTCATCCGTATGCGTATGATAGATGGCAACTTTGGGTCGGTCGTTCGCGTGTGCGATCGGTGCAAGGTGTGTATGCGCCCGGATATAATGGGATGCCATCGCAACCTGACCTATCAGCTTCGCATCGCCTCTGCCGTTTGTAACCTGCATGATTCGATATCGTTTGTTATCTGCGGTAATAAGCTCATCTCCAACACGGATTTTCCATCCTGTCGTATAGACAATATTCTCCTGTTCATCGAATATCTGATAATACGATGCGTGTGCCGTATTCAGCGTCAAGAATACCGCAAGGAATATCCCGATCAGTAGGTGCTTCATTCGCCTTCCCCTTTCTCATTTTTTTCGCTTCGTTGCCGTTCTGTCGCAATCGACTGATTGGGAACGATCTTCAATCGTCGTTCTTTGCCGTCAGGGGTCAGCTCTTCGCTGAATTCGTATAGCTGTGCCGTTTTTCTGATCTTGATCTCATTATCTCTTGCCATTCGTTCGCGTATCTCACCGATACATTCCGCCGTCATTACCGCGACCAGTCCGGCGATCATGGTTACGTCAAATGCACCTGCTCCACCGATTGCTGTTGTGCCTGCAATGCCTCCGGTCAAGAGCATTCCCATGCGTAAGAGATCGCTGCATACGATGCCAAGCACGCCGCCAATAAAAGCACTGCGCCGAGATCGCCCGATGACATATGCAAGAATGCCCGCAGTCATACCGTACAGAATCTTCGGATCAATCAACATTGTCTCCGGCTCGCTCGGCATATAGCGCGATCCGATAAAGACGATCGCTCCGACCCCTAAGGCAGATATGATCGCGCGGAATCGTTCGCGTGTAGTATCCGCAGTTGCGATCAGCCAAAGACATAAGAGTATCGGGATCACGCCCCCGCCTATGTTGATCGTAAGGACGATCGGTGAATCGAGAATCGGTATATCAAACAAAGTCCCTATCCCGATCATCACCAAGACGATGATCGCCTGCTTATCGGTCAGTCTCATTCGATCCAAAATTCGCTGTGCCGTGCCAAAATACACAAGCGTCAGTACAACTAACAGCGTTATCATTCCAAACGGCATTTCATCACGCTCCTTTTATCGCTTGTTGCTATCTTGTCCGCGAGCGTGTATTTCCATACAAAAAAGCAG
>CAZKAS010000142.1:0-1531 GCA_964550875.1 uncultured Muribaculaceae bacterium
TTGCCTCCTCGGATGCCGATATGTGGGCGGATATCTGTATCTCGAACGGTGATGCGATCAAAAAGACGCTCCGAGATTATCAAGCGATGATCGGTTTGGTTGTGCAGGCGATCGAAGAAGGCGATCGACAAGCGATCCATTCTTTCTTCCGTACAGCTAAGTTTCGTCGAGATGCGCTCTTGCATGAAACGGAAGCAAAGACAAGAAAACAGCAGTAAAAAGATGCGGGCAGTATCGCAATCAGCGGTATTGTCCGCTTTTGTTTGATTGAGAAAATACAACGGAGAAGAAAGACTTGTCAATTCGATGAAAATCGGCGAAAATAAAAGATAATATGTTCTTCTTAAAAAGCAGAACCAGTAATTGATAGAATGGATGAGGACGAATATGCATATTGTATTGGTAGAACCGGAGATACCGGGCAATACGGGCAATATCGCGCGCCTTTGCGCAGCAACGGGAGCAGAGCTTCACTTGGTACGCCCGCTCGGATTTTCGACTGATGATAAACATTTGAAACGTGCGGGACTGGATTATTGGCATTTGCTTACGATCCATTACCATGACAGCATCGAAGAGGTGCTGGAAAAATACGCCGGCAGTAATTTTTATTTCAATACGACAAAAGCTACGAAGCATCATACGGATATTGCGTTCACGAACGATGATTTTCTCGTGTTCGGTAAGGAGACGGCAGGGTTGCCGGAGAGCTTGATCGCACGTTATCCGGAGAACTGTATCCGGATTCCGATGATTCCAGAGGCGCGTTCGCTCAACCTGTCGAATGCGGTAGCGGTCGTTGTATACGAAGCACTTCGACAGACGGAGTATTTCAAATTGCGTTAGGCAGATATTATGGACAAAGGAATGACCGAAAGAATGAATATAAAATTTGAAGAAGGATTGTCGCGGATCCTTAAGCCGTCGCAGATATTGAAAGATGAATTGATGGCGAATCATACGACCTTTCGCATCGGCGGACCTGCGGACTATCTTTTGTTACCGACTAAGACGGAAGAGGTCTTGGGGATCATTGAGTTGGCGAAGGAATGTGAAGTGCCGATCACGTATCTCGGTAACGGATCGAATTTGTTGGTGCGTGACGGTGGTATTGAGGGGGCTGTGATCCGCTTCGGCGAACAGATGAATCGCATCCGTCGCCAAGGTAATACGCTGACGGTCGGTGCAGGCTGTATCCTCAAAGAGATTGCGCATTATGCGGCGAGCGAGAAGCTGACAGGTTTTGAATATTTCGTCGGAATACCGGGGAGCATCGGCGGTGCGGTGTTTATGAATGCGGGCGCATATGGCGGAGAGATCGAAAGTGTCGTTACAGCCGTTACAGCCGTCTGTCCTGACGGAATGGTACGCCGCTATAGCCGAGATGAGTTGGAATTCGGTTATCGTCATAGTGTGTTTCAAGAAAACGGTTGTGCGATCTGTGAGGTAGAGATCACGCTCCAAGAAGGTGAAGGGTCATTGATCCATGAGAAGATCAATGATCTGACGGAGCGCAGAGAATCACGTCAAC
>CAZKAS010000143.1:0-1305 GCA_964550875.1 uncultured Muribaculaceae bacterium
CTGAACTTGGACAGTCTAGTTTGTCAGAGTATATGACTGCAAGTGACTGTTTGGACGGAGACTTGACCAATCAGATTCGTATCACGGTCAATGATGGGATGTATGCTGTGACAGCAGGGTCTTACAGCGTGACTGCTCAGGTTAGCAACAGCGCCGGAGATGTGTGCGTGCTGCCTTTAGACCTGATGGTGATAGATTCTGCGGATGCACAGGAGTCATTGAAGCAGTATCCGGTTCTTTCCGAATATATCGTTTATACCAAAGTCGGACAGGCCATTGATCCTATGGCTTACATCAAAGGAATCGAGCGAGGCGGCGCAGTTTATACCTATGCGGATAATGGAGATATGCTCGTATGTACTCTGGAGGCCATTGCGGTGACGGCCAATGTGGATTATTCCAAAGCCGGGGTGTACACGGTGGATTATGCATTTACAGCAGTGGGTGCACCGACAGCGGTGACCCGCATGTATGTGGTAGTAGAAGAAGAGATTGCATCTGCACAGGCAGATGGTGGACAGTAGGAAGGAGTACAGAATGGAGAACAGTAATAAAAATGACATGCCTGCATTCATGGAAACGGATCTGGAACCATTTACACTGGTGCATGACATTCTAGCCAGCTGGTGGGTCATCCTCCTGGGTGCGCTGGCAGGCATGATGCTGACATATGTAGTAGTAAGCAGCCGTTACGTTCCAGCGTATTCGGCGCAGGCGACTTTTGTCGTCAGCTCTAAAAGCTCTTCTGGGGGCTATGTTAATCTTAGTTCGGCCAATTCGATGGCGCAGACATTTGACAAGATATTAAAAAGTAATGTTATGGAGAATACCATCTGTGAGCAGTTGGAAATGGAAGAGCTGGAGGCAGATATTCGGACTGAGGTGATTGAGGGCACCAATCTTTTGATCCTGACAGTGACTTCAGATACACCAAAGGAATCCATTGACATCATTCGCACGATCATGGACAACTACAGCAGCGTTTCTTTGTATGCAGTGGGAAGTGCAGTGCTGGATGTACTGGAGGAGCCGCAGGTTCCTTACGCACCGGACAATCCGTTAAATGCTGCGGGACAGGCGAAAAAAGGCGGTCTGGCAGCAGGCGCACTTTTGGTAGTGCTGATAGGTATCTTTTCTTATTTGAAGAATACAGTCAAGCAGGAAAGTGAGATTGAACGCAAACTGGATGCGAGAAGTCTGGGCGCGATCAGTTACGAACAGAAATATAAGACCCTTCGGGATTTGAAAGCCCATCGAAAAGATGCGATCCTTGTGGATAACCCGGTGGCAAGCTTCCGATTTGTG
>CAZKAS010000143.1:1317-1531 GCA_964550875.1 uncultured Muribaculaceae bacterium
CGGTAAAAGTGGAGTATCAGATGAGCAAGGCGAACCGGAAAGTGCTGGTGGTGACCAGTGCTTCGGAAAATGAAGGAAAATCCACGGTGGCAGCGAACCTTGCCATTACACTGGCAGAGCAGTCTAAGAAAGTCCTTCTGGTAGACGGTGATATCCGCAGACCATCTCAGTTTTTGATCATGGGCATGGAACTGGAAGAAAAGAATGAGCTGGG
>CAZKAS010000144.1:0-1523 GCA_964550875.1 uncultured Muribaculaceae bacterium
AGTTTTCTTTAATCGCGATATTCGCAAGCAAATAACCGTTTTCTACTCGCGCTCCTTCTTGATATATCTGATTGGATACGATGCCGTTCGTCGGACTGGTAACAACCAGATATGCTTGTTGTGCTTCCAGATCTGCAAGCTGTTTTTGGGCATGTGCCAATTCTTCTTCTTTCATTGCCAATACGGTCGGATTGCCCGCTCCGTAGACAGCAGTTGAAGTCTGCCCACTTGCACGAGCGTTCTGCAATACTTGATACATCATATCCCGATTGGCTTGTGCTTCTTGGAGCATTTTTTTGGATATAGCGCCTTGTGCATACAGCGCTTCAAACTTGACCGCTTGTGCCTGTGCCATCTGATACGCAGTCTCTTCTGCCGATACATTCACGGCAGAGTCCGTTACTCTTACGCTCGGACTTGACAACGAACGAATATCCTCTTCGATTTTGGCTATGACTTGCCGTGCTTTTTCAATCCGTTCCGTCAATTCTTGGCTATCGATCTCATAAAGAACATCACCCATATGTACCGAATCGCCTTGTTTGATATATACCTTCTTGATCGTACCGGACACTTGCGTTTTGATCGACTGTTGTTCAAGCGAGATGATACCCGTTGCGATCTTGTCTTGCCCGCCTGTTCTTGTCATGGCAATAATTCCGATCCCCAACAAAATAACCAGTACAATCAACAATTGTTTGATCTTTTTTTGATTCATGCTTGTTCCTACCCCCATAAGCCGAATCTTATCCTGTTTTATGTTATCAATCGCTCTACCTGTTTTCAAGTCTTTTTCGGCTTTTTTCTTAATTGTATCAATACAATCTTAGTCTTTTCTTGGAAACTGCTCTGCTTCACATAAAAGAAGAACAGGTGCCTATTCGGCATCCTGTTCTTCCTTCTTTCCCTGAATAAGTGCTTCTTTTTTGTGTCTCGGCAACTTTTTGATCGCACATTCACGTTTACGCGCCTCTGACTCTGTCTCGTATTCTTCATAATAGACAAGCCTTACCGGCAAGCGTGAACGAGTATACTTCGCACCTTTGCCCGATTGATGATTCGCCAATCTTCTTGTCAGATCATTCGTCCACCCTGTATAGAGCGAATTATCTGCACAAGACAGCATATATACATATCCGGTCAAAATTATTTGCCTGCTTCAATGGTCAATTTTTCGATCACGACCGGAGTAACCGGTTTGTCATTGCGATCGGTTTTGACTTTACCGATCGCACGCACAACATCCATACCATCAATGACCTTGCCGAATACGGCATGTCTGCCATCCAGCCACGGTGTTGCCTCAAGCGTAATGAAGAACTGACTGCCACCGGTGTTCGGCCCTGCATTCGCCATCGAAAGATATCCTTCCGATGCGTGTTTGAGTCCTTTACCGAATTCATCCGGAATCGTATACCCCGGACCGCCGGTACCGTTTCCAAGCGGATCTCCGCCTTGAATCATGAAACCATCGATGACACGGTGGAAGATAATCCCGTTGTAGAACCCTTTGTTCACAAGAT
>CAZKAS010000145.1:0-938 GCA_964550875.1 uncultured Muribaculaceae bacterium
GACAAGGTGGGAGAGATGGCTTCTGTCGTGACGAACGATACAGATGGCAACGGCAAGCTCGATCACAGCGATACATGGGGGCTGTCCATTGCCGGAAATGCGCCGATCTCGTTCTATTTCGGTGCTGGCGAACGGATCGTAGATGTGGATGAAAATGGGGAGCTTGCCTTCCAGATCGGCTCTGCCCGTTCCATCGATGTCATGGACAAGGTGATGAACCTGTGCTATGGGACACAGATGCTGTCCGGTCATACGACTTCTGCTGCCAACTATGCGACCGTTGCGCCCATGTTCAATGCAGGACAGGTGATGTTCGTGACCTTTGCACTTTCCGACATCAACGGACTGCGTGAATCGGAATATGCGTTCGGTATCCTTCCCTATCCGCTATACGATGAAGATCAGGCAAACTACAACAACCTCATCAGTACGGGTCTGGTCAGCTCGGTCAGCGTACCGTACAACAATGAGAATATCGAACTTACAGGGGCAACGCTCGAAGCAATGGCGTACTATTCGGTAGATACATTGACCGCCGCCTACTACGACAATGCGCTCAAGACACGATATGTGCGTGACGAGGAATCCGCAGACATGCTGGACATCATCTTTGCGACCCGTGTGTACGACCTCGGCTACATTTCCGACTGGGGCGGTGCTGGTTCGCTCGTATCAACGATCTACAACGCCAAGTCCACGGAATACGTATCGAAATGGGAATCCATCCAGCAGAAGGCAGAGACCGCTCTTGCCGAAGCATTGGAGACCTTTGAAAAACTACAGTAATCAACCCCATAGGAGGTATAGATCATGGCAGAAAAACTGAGAATCGGTATCATTGGTACAGGTGGGATCGCCCATGCACACGCCAATGCTTACAAAATCTTCAACGACGTAGAGGTCGTAGCAGGTGCAGACATCATCCCCGGTAAGGCAAG
>CAZKAS010000145.1:948-1514 GCA_964550875.1 uncultured Muribaculaceae bacterium
TCCTCGATGAATACGGCTGGACAAATGCAACGGCTTATGAAAGCTGTGACGAGCTGTGCAAGCGGGACGACATCGATGCCGTATCGATCTGCACCTACAACAGCCAGCACGCCGTTTGTGCCATCGCTGCACTGGAATCCGGGAAGCATGTACTGCTCGAAAAGCCGATGTGTGTCACGCTCGAAGAAGGGCTTGCCATCATGCGTGCAGAGAAAAAGAGCGGCAAAATTTTGACCATCGGTTTCCAGCCCCGGTACAACAACAACTGCCGGAAGATCAAGCGGATCGTGGAATCGGGCGAACTGGGCAAGGTGTACTATGTACAGATCGGTGGCAGCCGTCGTCGTGGCATTCCGGGTCGGACGTTCATCGATCACGACAAAGCAGTATTCGGTGCGATCGGTGACCTCGGTTGCTATTCGCTCGATTTGTCCCTGAACTCCATTGGCTATCCGAAGCCGTTGTCCGTCTCTGCCTACACCTCGGACTTCTTCGGCAAGAACCCGAAGTATTATAACGAATCCGAACGGTTCTCGGTAGATGATTTCTCCGCTGCTTTCATTCGT
>CAZKAS010000146.1:0-339 GCA_964550875.1 uncultured Muribaculaceae bacterium
GTTTTCATACTAACCTCTAAAATATTCTTCGATTCCTTCATAGATTCCATTCGCCAGCTTCAACCGATACGATGATTCGCGAAGCAGCTTCGCCTCTTGCGGATTTGAAACAAACCCCATTTCCACAAGAATGCTCGGCATCGATGTATGACGCAATACATAAAAACCTGCGGTCTGTACGCCTTTATCATTCGCCTTCGTACGATATACAAGATTCTTCTGTACCGTCTCAGCCAATCGCTTCGATGCATCATTGTGATAAAACGTCATCGCACCGTATACCTTTGTATTCTCATTTGAATTGGAATGGATACTGACGAACCGATCTCCTTGATTCTG
>CAZKAS010000146.1:369-1508 GCA_964550875.1 uncultured Muribaculaceae bacterium
AATAGCAGTGCTACTGCTAAGTTATTGTCTGCTTCAATACTGCCGTTGGCTACTGCTCCCGGATTGTGTCCGCCATGTCCCGCGTCAACGATTACTGTCTTTCCCATAACCGACGATGCAGATACCATATCCATATGCACAGCAAACATCATCGCAATACACATGAGCGATGTAAGCATGTGTAATATTCTTCTCTTCATTTTGATGTGCCCTCCCCTCTCTTACGAAATGGCAGGCACATCTTATCATATTTAGTTTTTATTTTCAACACCTATAGAGATGTAATTATTGGTATTTATCCGTAGCACATACTTCACTGACCGTAGTGATCGCATATCCCTTCTCCTTCAACTCACGAATCAGGGAAGGCAAAGCTTCTGCCATAGAGCGTGTCGGATGCATCAAGACGATCGCACCGTTTTTCATCTTCTTATGTACACGCTGTTTGATCGTCGCAGGCGATGGCTTTTGCCAATCGATTGTATCGATACTCCAAAGAATCGTCTGATAGCCCAGCTCCGTTGCCGTATGAATCACCCGTTCATCACACTCTCCATACGGCGGTGCATATAGTTGCGTGCGTACGCCTGTAATCTCAGCGATCACCTCTTCCGCTCGCCGTATCTGCTCTCGATTTTTTTCCGTTGTGATCTGTAGCGGATGCGGATGACTGTAAGAATGATTTCCCAGTTCATGCCCGCCCGCTACGATCGCCTTAAGATGATCGGGATACTGCTTCGCCCAGGTTCCGCCTATAAAAAATGTCATACGGACATCTTCCTTCGCAAGCGTAGACAGCATCTGTGGCAAATATTCTTCTCCCCAAAAAACATTGCAAGCAAATGCAATGCTCGGCTTGGACTCATCCCCATGACGGATCGCTTCTCCTACTACGGCAGAACTGAGCGATTCTCCGCTAAGTGGCATTGCCATCGACCACAAAAGTACACCGCTAAAACAAAATAAGCACAACGACCAGATTCTTACCTTCTTCACTGTAAAAACAAACCCCTTCATATATCCGCCTCCCTTGCACTACTATATGAAGAAAGCTCCTCAAAACATTATCCCGTATGATAAAAATTAAGTCGTCATCTTATAAAACGCTCACGCATTATCACCAACCGTGCGACCAGCCC
>CAZKAS010000147.1:0-1507 GCA_964550875.1 uncultured Muribaculaceae bacterium
GGAGTTCGCCGTCAAGGCGAAGATGCTGTCGCCGGAGGAGACGGTGCAGTATACGGGTCATGCGGTCGGCGGGGTCTGTCCGTTCGCGGTACAAGATGAGACGCGCATTTATCTCGATGTATCGCTCAAGCGGTTCAAGACGATATTCCCTGCGTGCGGTTCGGCACATTCTGCCATTGAGCTGACGTGCGAGGAGCTTGCCGAGTATTCCGCTTCATGCGGTTGGGTCGATGTCTGTAAGAATTGGAGAACGGAGGATACACCATGAGATTGCTACTGGTAGAAGATGAAAAACGTTTGTCGGATGCGCTTGCCCATATTCTGCGCAAAAAAGGGTATCAGGTCGATACTGCGCTTGATGGTGAGACGGGGTTCGATCTGGCATCGGAGGGGACGTACGACTTGGTGATACTCGATCGGATGCTTCCGAAGCGGGACGGTGTATCGATCCTCAGAGAGTTGCGTACGCTCGGTTACGGGATGCCGGTCTTGTTCCTCACGGCGAAGGATACACCGGATGATCGCGTAGAGGGCTTGGATGCGGGAGCGGACGATTATCTCATCAAGCCGTTCGAGACGGCAGAGCTTCTGGCACGAGTGCGCGCGCTTCTTCGGCGCGTGGACAAAGAACTTGTCGGTGAGAAGCTGGTGGGTGCAGGAGTCGTGCTGGATCCGCTTAAGGGAGAAGTCACCTACGAGGGCAAGACGGTCAAACTGACGGTCAAAGAGGCAGTCCTTTTGGAGCTGTTGATGAAAAATACCGGTCAGGTACTCTCGAAGGAACGTATCTTAGAGCGTGTCTGGGGATATTCTGCCGATGTGGATACGGCGAATGTCGATCTCTATATTCATTATCTGCGTAAGAAGCTGACGGTGGGTCATATCAAGACGGTGCGCGGTGTCGGCTATTACTTCGATGGGCAGGAGGGCTAATATGGCAGTCGGCTCAGAGAAGCTACTCAAAAAAATGCGTCTGCGTCTGACGATGCAGAATCTTGGTGTCGTGGCACTGATCTTTGTGATCTTGACTACTATTACCTATGTCTATCTCGATTATTCGATCTACAATACGAAGCAGGGACGTATCCAGGCAGTCGCTCGTGCGATGACGGAGAACGACTGGACGCCGAGAAGACCTGTTCGCGAAAATAATCATCGCCCGAATCTGGGGTATCTGCATATTGCCGCTGATGGGTCGCTTTTGCGTGCCGCACCGCATATGCCGTTCGAGATCGGAGACTGGCAAGATTTCGTAGCACTTGCGGAGGAAGAAGCGGGTCATATGAAGTTCGACGGTATGACGATCTACTATGCGTGGTCGTCGTCACCGTATGGGATGCGTGCCATCGCGTTTGAATCCGATGTCGTAGAGCAGACGATCCTCGACAATATCTTCTGGACGTTCGTCATAGCGAGTCTGTGCGCGCTTATCGTATTCTTCTTGATGAGTCGCTACTTGGCAGGCAAGGCGATCCAGCCGATCGAGGTGGCTTGGACGCAACAGAAG